>NZ_NEWJ01000113.1:0-5419 GCF_002135045.1 Halorubrum sp. SD683 | reverse complement strand
CCCGCGCCGTCTCGCGGACGTCGTCGGGCGCGACGGATTAAGGGTGCGGGGCGCGACAAGCGCACGGGACGCGCACGGAACTGCGGGATCGTGACGTGCCGGCTCGCGCGCCTTTTTCACCCAGCGGCCGGAACGCGAACGCGTGCCAACGCTCGACCTGTCGATCGGGCTCGGAACGTCCGGGCTCGACGACCCCGAGACCTGTACCGACACCGTCGCCGCGGCGCTGGACGCCGGCTACCGTCACGTCGACACCGCGCAGATGTACGACAACGAGGCGGCGGTCGGCGAGGGGATCGCCGCGAGCGACGTCGATCGCGACGACGTGGTCGTCGCGACGAAGGTCCACCCCGAGAACCTCGCGCCCGACGACGTCCGCGAGACGGCGCGGGCGAGCCTGGATCGGCTCGGCCTCGACCGCGTCGACCTCCTGTACGTCCACTGGCCGATCCGAGCGTACGACGCGGAGACCACGCTGCCCGCGTTCGACGAACTCCGCGATGAGGGGGTGACCGACCACGTCGGCGTCTCGAACTTCACGCCCGATCTGCTGCGCGAGGCCCGCGAGATCCTCGACGCGCCGATCGCGGCCCACCAAGTCGAGTGTCACCCGCGGTTCCGGCAGCCGGAACTGCGCGCCCTCGCCGACGAGTTCGACCACCGGCTCGTGGGCTACTCCCCGCTCGGCCGCGGGGAGATCCTCGACGATCCGGCGATCCTCGAAATCGCCGAGCGAAACGACCTCTCGCCGGCGGTCGTCGCGCTCGCGTGGGCGCTCGATCGCGGTATCGTGCCGATCCCGAAGGGGCGAGGCGACCACCTGCGGGAGAACCTGCGCGCAGTCGACGTCGACCTGCCCGACGAGGACCTCGATGAGATCGATGCGCTCGATCCGGGGGAACGTCAGATCGACCCCGACGACGCGGCGTGGAACCGCTGACGGGGCGGCCGGCTGACACCGCGATCAGACCGCGTCGAGCCGCGCCCGCAGCTCGGCGTCCGCCCGATCGACCAAGGCATCGAGGGGCTCGTCGAGGTACGGTACCCACTGATCGATGAATCCCGAGCGTCCGAGCATTCTGACGACCTCGTAGACTGGGCGCCGCCGTTCGAACCCCTCGGGAAGCCCCCCGGCGCGCTCGCGGTATCCCTCGCGGAGGGCCGCGGCGAACCGTTCCGAGCCGGTCGAGTCGAACCCGTTGAGCAGCTGGTCCTCCGCGCGCACCAGGTCCCGAGCCGGGTCGCCGGCGTGGGACAGCTCCCAGTCGATCGCCGCGACGCCCGGGCCGTCGGTAGCGTCCGCCCCGTCCCCTTCGGCCGTCACGAAGAGGTTCGGCTTCGTGACGTCGCCGTGGAGCAGCGCCGCCGGCGCGCCGTCGAGCAGGTCCCGGTTCGCGCGCACGCAGTCGACGACGGCGTCGTAGTGGTCGGCGAGCCGCTCCGAGGTGCCGATCTCGCGCGTCCGCTCGACCGTCGCGAGCAGCACGTCTGTCCACGGCGCGAACTCGATCGCGAGTCCGGTCTGCGCGTCGGGTCCCGCGGTCGCCGCTCCTTCCGCCGCGCTCCCGCGCTCCGCCCCCGCGCCAACGATCTCCCCGTGGCTCGCGAACCGGTCGGCGTGGAGCGCGGCGAGCGCACGCCCGACGCGGCGGAGCAGTCGCTCGCGCTCGTCGCCGCTCGCCGCCTCGTAGACGCCCAGCAGCCCTCGGCCGGGCGCCGGCGCCGTCGCGAGGTATGCCGGGTCGCCGTCGGGGTCGGCCGCCAGCACCTCGGGGACCGCGATGGGTCCGTGCTCCCGGACGTATCCGAGTACGGCGCGCTCTCGGGCGAGCCGGTTGCTCTCGTCGGCGAGCGCGATCTTGAGGAACGCCCGTCCGCCGTCGGCGAAGGCGACGCCGACCGTCTCGTTGGCGCCGTTCCACGAGGGGCCGACGCCGGTCAGCCGGTCGACCTCGCGGTCAGGAAACGCCGCGGCGAGCGCGCGGTCGATCGGTTCCGATCCGGTGCCGTTCATGCGTTCCGTTCCGCACGGCCCCGTGTTAATATTGTTGTCAGGACAGGGATGACCGTGCCACGTAAAATCTCGGAACACGTTTCAGAATCCTGTTACCGCGTGATTATCGATGCCCTCATACGTGTTGGTGAAAGATAATAAACTCGTGGAAGACGGGTCACCGGACGGGCGTATCGCGTTCGATGTCGACGCGACGACGCTCACCGTCCGCGACGTGATCGAGGGCGAGGAGATGCGGCTCGGCGTCGACCGCGAGCCGGATCTCAGTCCGGCGCTGCCCGCGTTATTCCCGTCTCCGGTCGACGACGCGGTCAGTTTCGAGGCGCAGTCGCTGACCGTTCCGGAGTACACGTCGATCGTCGTCCGCGACGACGAGGGCAAGTTCATCGGGCGGCCCACCGAACCGGCGGAGTTCCCGCGTGGATCGTACTGTATCGACATCACTGGCGTGACGAAGTCGTCCCTCAGGTTCGAAGACGCAGAACTCTCCGTGAGCGGGGTCGAAGGCTCCGACCCGGTCGAGATCGCGCTCGGCCGTCCGGCGACCGTCAGTCTCGGCGCGCGGTCGCTCCACACTCGTCCGGAGGCGACGATCACCGTCCCCGACGATCCGGAGGCGCTCGCGGCGGCGGTGTCGGTGTTGGGGTCGTCGATCCGGGAGTTCTCCGCGGAGCGATCCTGGCCGACCCTGCGGGGGTATCCGCCCCGAATCCGGCGAGGCGAGTCGCTCGATATTCCGACCCCGTTGACCGTCCCCGACACGGGCGTCGAGGTCGTCGTCCGACCGACGTACGCCGACGTGTACCGTCTCTCGACGCTCGCCTACTACCTCGGCGCACGGATGAAGATCGGCGAGGAACCGGCCGTCCGGCTCGACACCGGGTACACGGAGCGGCTTCCCGCCGACGGTCGCGGACTCGAAGAACGAGTCGGTGAACTACTGCGGACGTGGTTCTTCCTCGACACGCTCGTGCGGACCGACGGCTACACGCTCTCCGACAGGAAGGAGTACGAGCAGGTGGGGCCGCAGCTCCCGTTTTACCCGCCGAATCTGGACGGCCTCTCGCTGAGCGAGCGGGTGATGGAGTACCTGGAGGTCGACCCGGGAACCGTCGAGCCCTACGCTCCCAACTGGTCGACGGAGGCGATACTCCGTCCCGATCCCGCCGGTGCGGAGCTCCTGCCCCACCTCGCGCACGTTCTCGCACCGGTCCGAGTCCGCGGTTCCGCCGGGCGGATGCGCTCGGGAGACCCGGTCGGACTCACGACGGCAGACCGGCCGAGCGGCAGTCATCCGCTCCCCTCACGCGAAGGCGGCTCGGCACCGGACCCGGATTCGGATCCGATACCGGCGTGGACCGCCGCGGCGCTCCCGGCGGCGTACGAACACCAGCTACGGCGAACCCCACCGGACCCCGGAGAAGCGTCCGTCACGTTCCTCATCCGATCCTCGGAGCGGGCGCGGCGACTGCGCGAGGCGCTCACCAGCCCGTCGCTCCCCGCGGGCGTCGGGGCCCTCTCGGTACTCGAAACGCCGACCGCAGACGTCGTCGCGGACGCGCTGTCGGACCCGTCGGTAGACCTGTTGTACTGCGACCTCCCCCTCGACGGCGGCGTCCCGGTCGCCAACGGCGCTCCCGTCGACTTCCCTCACGACTCGACGGCGGACGATCGATCGGCTCCGGTCGTCAGCGTCTTCGAGGGAAGCTGGCGCGTCGCCGTCGGCGTCGACGCGGTCCGGCGCGGCGGCACCGGGGCCGCGGTGATCGACGGTCGCATCCCCGCCGAACGGATCCGAACCGCGGTCGAACTGCTCGCCGCGGCGGGCCTCCCGCTCGACACGTCCATCGCCACGCTACCGCTTCCCGGTCGGCCGCCGGTCCGTTTCGCGGGCAACGGTTCTACGAACGTGATGCCCCCGAACCCTCCGACGCCCAGGCTCGCCTTCGTCGAATCAGCGACCGATTCTGAACACCGCGTCACTTGGCGAACGGTGCTTTCCCCCCTCTCGTGGTTCGGGGCGGAGTATCAGATCGTTTACGACTGCTTCAACGAGAAGACGCGACTCGTCGGACGCGACCCGACGGAGCGACCGGCCCTCTCCTCTGAGACGGTGGCCGAGTGGTCGATCGAACCCGACACCGTACTGTTCCTCAACGGACGGTTCATCCCTCCGGCTACCGATCTCACGGTTAAAGACGTTGAGAAGTCGGCTCGACAGGCCCTCTCGGCCGATAGGGGCTCGGAATCTCCAGAGCGGACGGCGATCGATGACGAGTGTCAGTCTCACGAGTGATTTCGCTCGGTGACCGCCCACAGATGTTTAACGATTGTCCTCAGCATCTTCCACCCGCCGATATTTTTTATCCTCCGGACGACGAACCGCCGCGTATGCCCCAAGTCCACCTTGACGAGGAGACGGTCGAGCGACTCGACTCCCTCCGGGTCGACGACGAGGAGTACGACGAGATCGTGACCGAACTGATCAACATCTACGAGGCGGAGGAGCTCACGCTGTTCCGCGGTAGCGATCTCGACTGAGGCCGCGGGGCGGACGGGTCCCCCGAACCCGGCCGTCGACTACTCCTGATACGCGAGGCGGACCTGTTCCCACTTCCCGGCTTCCTCGAGGTGCGCCTGTAGCTCGTCGGCGTACTCCTGAACGAGCCGCTCTGCGGCCTCCAGCTCCTCGTCCGAGGGACCGCCGGATCCGCCCCCGCCGCCGAGCCCGAGTGCGCCCTTAATCGAGTCGACCACGCCCCCGCCGGACCCGCCGGAGTCGCCGCCGGGAGCGCCGCCCATCCCCGCCATCTGCGACCGGAGGTTCTCCAGTTCCGGCATGATCGCGGGGAGGTTCGACGTGTCCGCGACGACGCGGGCGGCGTCGGGGTCGTCGGCGTTCTCGATCTCCAGATCGGTGGCCGTCATGATCAGGCCCCACTCCTGGCTGGAGAAGCGCGACGCGGCGACGCGCTCGTTGAACTGGTTGTCGACGGTCATCCGCTCGCCGACGATGGCGTCGGTCCACTCGCTCATGCGACTCCGTTCGCCGGTCGCGGTGAAAAGTCCGTCCCCCTCGCGTCAGGGTGCGGACGCCGACGGGGCGCGCTCACGACCGCCGGAGATCGTCGAACGCGGCGCCCGCGAGTCCGGGTCCCAACGGCACGGCGACCGCGCCCTCTGCGACGGGAGAGGGATCGGGGGCGAGGTCCTCGTCGAGCAGCGTCCCGGTCGCGAGCCCGCAGGGCGACACCTCGGGGACCGCGGCCGCCACGTGGACGGCGGCCGTCCGCGCGACGACCGCGTCGATCGTGGTGGTGACCACCGGGTCGACGCCGGCCGACCGGGCCCGTAGCGCGGCCGCCAGCGCGCGGTCGGGGCCGCCGAGCGCCATCGGCTTGAGGA
>NZ_NEWJ01000112.1:0-5522 GCF_002135045.1 Halorubrum sp. SD683 | reverse complement strand
TGGAGCAGGCCGCTCGGACCTACGGCTTCCTCCGGTCACTGAACCTTACTGGGGCACCGATCCACAGTCTCGTGGACTGTATCGCTGTCAATGTATTCCGCTAGTTCCGCCAGTCTACCGAAGAGCGGATGAACAAGAGTATCAGCATATAGGAACCACAAGTAGACGATACCTGCCGCGATAGCTGTGAGGGGAATACTCGCTTCAACAACTTCGATCAGGTGTAATCCATCCATAGCAAGAGAATACAGCCATCGAGCAGAAGCCAACCCAGCAACTACCGCGGTGACGGTCAGTATCTTGCTGAACCATCCAAGGATTTTCTCTGGAAGAGCAAGCAGAGAAGTTACTGTTTCGTGTGGGTCATAGTCGGGGATTCGACCATACGGCTCGACAGCCCAATCTCGGAGTTCAGGATCGCTATGATCGCTGAAAGCCTCCTGAAATTCGCCAATATCCAAATACGCCATAGCATAGATCTCGACTACCTGCTCTCGCGCAGTTTTCAGATCATCAATCGGGACGAGTGATAGAACAAGTCGGGTCCACAATTCGCCGATCTTGTTCTGCCAAAGTGTGTGAGCCGGGTGTGTTCCTGATTGGCTCGCCATAGTTCTGTTAAGGTGACAGGATAAATAAAACTGCCCGCAAATATCTTTTCAGAGCAATTCAATACACAGCACATTTCGAGGGCCGAATCGTGTTTACGACTGGATTCTCTACAAATCTTCTCGTGGGTCATTTCGGTACTTTATTACAGTAAGTTAGCGTAGTTGTGAGTACAGAATTTGCTGTTGGAAGAATCCGGAAATCGTTTCCGCTAATGTCGCGATTTCGGGTGTTTGAGTACGGCGAGCCTTCCAAGCTCATGGCCCGGGTTCAAATCCCGGCCGGCGCATTTCTCGAACGAAGTGAGAGAAATCGCCGCCGAGTTTGAACCCTATCAGTCGCGCGCAGCGAACGGAGTGAGCGAGCACGTCCGATTTCGGTTCAAATCCCGGCCGGCGCACTCCCTTCGGTCGTGCGCCGGCCGTACCCCCGCTCGCTCGCGGGAGTCCCGGCTGGCACATTTTCTGAGTCACTTCGTCGCTTAACGGTCGATTCGTTCCGCTCAGCGAGCCCCCGAACGAGGTAAGAGAACGCTGTAAAGGATTTATACTGCGAGGACGAGGCCCGAGTGTGGTCGGACTCGCACGGGGGACCGTCGAAGTCGTGCCGTATCAGGAGTCGTGGAGCGACGCGTACGACGCGGAGGTGGCTCGGTTACGGAGCGCAGTTGGTGATCGCGTCCGTCAGTTCGAACACATCGGCAGTACCGCGGTCGAGGGGATGGCGGCCAAGCCGATACTCGACGTGCTCGCCGTAGTCGACGAATCGACGACCGCGAGCGACCTCGTCCCAGCGCTCGAAACGCACGGCTACGAACGGCGCCCCGATGAGGTGGACGGGCGGGTGTTCCTCGCGAAGGGACCGCCAGAGAATCGTACGTGCTATCTGTCGATCGCCGAAGTCGGAAGCGCGTTCCACCACGAGAAGATCGCGTTCAGGGACGCGCTTCGGAGCGATCCGGAACTCGCCGAGCGGTACGCCTCGTTGAAACGACGGCTCGCGGCACGGTATCCCGAGAACCGACAGCGGTACACCGCCGAGAAGGGCGCGTTCGTGCGAGCCGTCCTCGATCGACGGGACTGACGCGGTCCGCGGTCGAGGTGCCGTCGGCGAGAGACGGGTTAGCGCCGCGTCACCGTCGACGGCCCCTGCCTCGGGGCCGGGGCCGGGAATCAGAGAGGTCGCCGTGTCGACGCGGGCTCGTCCTCGCCGTCGTCCGAGACGGGTCGCGTCGAGCGGACGGAGTCGCGACCTCGCGGCGCCTCAGTCGTCGTCTGCCGCGGGCTGCTCCGCGCCGGCCTCGGCGGTCGCCTCGTCTCGCGGCCCGCCCGCGTGCCCCTCGTGGGCGACGGCGGTCGCCATGAGGTGCGGCGGGATGGCGGGCACCTCGTCCTCGTCGACCGGACCGTCCTGCGCGATATCCTCCGTCGACCGCGGGAACTCGCGGAGCTCCTTGTGGACCGCGATACCGGCCTTCGCCCCCTGCCCCATCGCGACGGGCACTTGATTGTGGCCGGGCGTGATGTCGCCCACCGCGAAGACGCCGTCCTCGCTGGTGCGGCCGTGGTCGTCGACGTCGATCTCGCCGCCGTCGGTCAGGTCGCAGCCGAGCGCCTCGGCGAGCGCGGTGTTGTAGTCGGAGCCGTACATCGGGAACCCGCCCCGGTACTCGCGGCGGGTGCCGTCCTCGAACTCCATCGCTTCGAGCCAGCCGGAGTCGGGATCGTTCTCGACGCTCGAGATGTCGTCGTGAACGACCTCGACCGGGTGCGCCTCCAGCTGCGCCGCGGTCTCATCGCTCCACGTCGGCTCCGCGCCGCGCGTCAGGAGGTCCACGTCGTCGGTCATGTTCAGCATGATCATCGCGACGTGCGCGGCGGCCTCGCCGTGACCCATCACGTACACCGGCTCGTCGACGAACATGTAGGCGTCACAGTGGAGACACCAGTGGAGCCCCTTCGCGTTCCGCGGGAGCGGCGGCTCCGGGCGCTCGTCGGAGAAGCCCGTCGCGAGGACGACGCGGTCCGCGAGGATCTCGCTGTCGTTCGTGGACAGGCGGAACCGGTCGCCGTCGGTGCGCTCGACGTCGGTGACGAAGCCGCGCTCGAAGGTGCCGCCGTACGACTGTACCTGCTCGCGCCCGGTGGCGAGCAGCTCGTTCCCGGACACTTCCTCCGTGACGCCGATCACGTTGTGGGTGTCGGCCATCATCGCGGCGCGGCCGCCGCCGCGGTCGATCAGCACCGTCTCGTGCCCCAGGCGGGCACCGTACAGCGCGGTCGTCAGCCCCGCCGGCCCGCCGCCGACCACCGCGATCTCGTACTCGTCGTCGGACGAACTCATTACCCGTGATACGCGCTCCGCCGGTTTAAATGGCGCCGTGGTGTGCGCGCCCCGCGACCAGCCACCGCTGGCGCGACCGTCCCGCGCTACTCGAAGTGCGCGTCCCGCCGCCGCCCGGAGCGACGCCGTCAGACCGCAGGACTCCGAGGCGGGACGAGGGGAAGGCGGTCCGGACGTTTATGAGGTCGTACCGCGTCTGGCCAGTCAGTGCCCTCTCGCCTCGCCATCGCCGTCGGCCTCCTGATCGTCGGGGCGGCCGCCGACGTCGGAACGACGTACGTCGCGCTCACCGGGAGCGAGTACGTCGAGGGGTCGCCGGTCGGCCGCCTGTTCATCTCCCGGTTCGGCCTCCTCGGCGGGATGCTCCTCACGAAGGCCGTCGGGATGGCGGTCATCGGCGTTCCGGTCGCGGTCGCCGGCGGGACGCGGCGGTTCGTCGCGACGCTGATGTGCGGCGGCGTCGGCGCGCTCTCGCTGGCGGTCGCCGCCCGAAACCTCCTGTTCGTCGCCGGACTGTGGCCGTGACTCCGCGATCGTGGGCGGGGTCGCTTCGTTGGGCGGAGTCGCCTCGCTGAGCCCGGTCGCCTCGCTGAGCCCGAAGTGAGCCAACTGGCGGGCGCGGCCGCCGCGACCCCAGCCGTTTTGCGTCACCGGCCACAGGCGAACGTATGTCACGACAGTCCGCTCCGGCGCCGTCCCCGCCGGAGACCAGACGCGAGGTCGTCACGGAGACGCTCCACGGGATCGACGTCGACGACCCGTACCGGTGGCTCGAAGGCGACGACGCGGCGGTCAGCGAGTGGGCCGACGCCCAGAACGACCACGTCGACGCCGCGCTCGACGACGCCCTCCGCGACCGCCTCCGCCCGCGCTTCGCGGACCTCGTCGAGGTGGCCGACTACGGTCCGATCAGCGTTCGCGAGGGCCGGTACTTCGCAACGGTCCGCGAGCCCGGCGCGGACCACGCTCGGCTCGTCGTCCGCGACGCGCCGGACGGCACCGACCGCGTCCTCGTCGACCCGAACGCGTGGGCGGCGAACCGCGACGGCGACCGCCCGCCCCGGTCGATGGCGTGGTACGTCCCTTCCCACGACGGCGAGCGCGTCGCGGTCGGCGTCACCGACGGGGGCGACGAGAACTACGACGTGCGCGTCCTGTCGGTCCCTGATCCGAGCGACTCCGGAGTTGAGTCTCCGGAGGCCGAGGGATACGGCCCGGGCGTCGAAGAGATCGCGTCCCTCCCCGAGCGCGGCCGCGTCAACGCCGGGAGCCTCGCGTGGACGGCCGACGACGAGGGGCTCGTCTACGTCGCCACCGGCGGCGCGGCCGACGGCGCGCAGATGGACAAGGAGATCCGCCGGTTCCGGTTCGCGGACGGCCCCGACGCGGAGTCGGTCCTCCTCGAACACGACGACCAGCACGTCTGGCCGCGCGTGACCGTTGACCCGGACTCGGGACTGCTCGCGGTCGCTTTCTCCGAGATGGTGGGCGGCACCGAGTGGTACGTCCGAGTTGACGGCGACCTCCGGCCGGTCCTGACCGACACCGACGCCGAGACCTCCGTCCGGTTCCACGACGGAACGGCGTTCGTCTCGACGGACCACGGCGCACCCCGGCGACGGCTGCTCGCCTGCTCCGTCGACCGCTTCCGCGAGGGGGACCTCTCGTTCGAGGAGTGCCGCGAGGTCCTCCCCGACGGCGAGGGGATCCTCCAGTCGGTCGTGCCGACCCCGGAGCGCCTCCTCGTCCACCGCCAGCGGGACGCCCACTCGCGGCTCTCTGTCCACGACCGCGACGGGACGCACCTCCGAGACGTCTCGCTGCCGTCGTACTGCTCTGTCACGTGGGTCTCCGGGAACCGCGACGCGCCCGAGGCGTTCTTCGGCCTGACCGGCTTCGACCGCCCGCCGGCGGTTCGGAAACTCGACCTCGCCGACGAATCGCCGGGCGAAGGCGACGGGGTCGGCGAGGGCGGCGACGCGCCCGAACTCGCGTCGGCGGAGGTCGACTCGGTGGACCTCCCCGTTCCCGACGACCTCGTCGTCGAACAGCGGTTCGTCGACTCGACGGACGGCGCCGAGGTGCCGGTGTTCGTCTGCTACCGCGAGGAAGTGAACGTTGAGGGTCCCCGTCCGACCGTGCTGTACGGCTACGGCGGATTCCGCAACAGCATCACGCCCTCGTTCGGCCGGTTCCGGCTCCCGTTCCTCGCCGACGGCGGCGCGTTCGCGGCGGTGTGCGCCCGCGGCGGCTACGAGTACGGCGAGCCCTGGCACGAGGCCGGCATGCTGGAAGACAAACAGCACACCTTCGACGACTTCGTCGCGGCGGGCGAGGCGCTCTGCGAGTCGGGGCTCACCGACGCGGACCACCTCGCGGTCGCCGGCGGGTCGAACGGAGGGCTCTCGGTCGGCGCGGTGGTCACCCAGCGCCCGGATCTGTGGGCGGCCGCGCAGTGCGCGGTCCCGCTGCTGGACATGCTCCGGTTCCACCGGTTCCTGCTCGGCGAGTCGTGGACGACGGAGTACGGTCACCCCGAGGACCCGGAGGCGTTCGAGTATCTCAAGGAG
>NZ_NEWJ01000111.1:0-5553 GCF_002135045.1 Halorubrum sp. SD683 | reverse complement strand
CGACCGATTCCGACCCAAACACATCTAGCGGAATCATCCGTGTCGGACACCGCTGACGCGGTGTCCTTGTCCTCTTCGACACGACAGCGACAGCTCGCCAGTATCAACAATCTCCTACAGAAGAGCGTACGGCACACCGACTGACGAGATCCGCGGCGACCCGGACAAGTTCCTCGACGCGGTCCATCCGGACGACCGGCCCGCGGTCGAGGAGGCGATGAAACTGCTCGCCGCGGGCGACTCCGTCGATATTGAGTACCGGGTGAACCCCGAAGAGAACTACAACCGGTGGGTGTGGGTCCAGGGCGAGCCGATAATCGAGGACGGCGAGGTCGTCCGCATCACGGGGTTCACCAAGGACGTCACCGACCGCCGCCGTCGGGAACGACAGCTCGTCGTGATGGACAACCTCCTGCGCCACAACCTCCGGAACGAACTCAACATCGTCCTCGGGACGGTCGAGGACCTCGAGGCCGACGTGCCGGAGGCGGCGGAACACACGGCGGTGATCCGACGGGTCGGCGAACGCCTCCTCCAGACCGCAGAGAAGGAACGGGAGGTCATCGATCTCATCACCGACCAGCGGGAGACCGATCGGATCGACCTCCGGAGCGTGGTCGAGGGGTGCGTCGAGACCGTCAGGGACCGATACGCCGAGGGGTCGATCACGGTCGACGGCCTCGACGCGGTCACCGTCGACGGGCGCTGCGAACTCCGGTCGGCGGTGACCGAACTCCTCGAGAACCCGTTTCAGCACAGCGACGACGGGAGGCCGACGGTAACGGTCCGACTGCGTCGGACCGACGACGGCGCCGAACTCGTGATCGAAGACGACCTCCCGGCGATACCGTCGGTCGAGGCCGACGTGCTCACCGGCGACCACGACATGACGCACGTCTACCACAGCAGCGGCCTCGGCTTCTGGGTCGTCTACTGGAGCGTGGAGCTGTCCAACGGGGACGTCGCGGTCGACTCCGATCCGGCCGGCCGCGAGCGCGGCAACCGGATCACGGTGTCGCTCCCGCGGGCGGCGAAGTGAGCCGGACGCCCTACCAGTCGGGCCCGAAGTCGGGGTTCAGCTGCCGGTCGGTCCGGCCGAGCGTGTCGATGGCCTCGACGTCCTCGTCGTCGAGTTCGAGGTCGAGGCTCGCGAGGTTGTCGCGGATGTGGTCGATCCCGGTCGCCTTCGGGATGGTGGTGACGCCGGACTCGCGCAGCCACGCGAGGCTCACCTGCGCCGCGCTGACGCCGTGCTTCTCGGCGATGTCGGCGATCGCCGGGTCGTCGAGGATCTCCCCGCGGGCGAGCGGCGAGTAGGCGACGAGCTCGATGCCGTTGGCGTCGGCGTACTCGCGGAGCTCCTCCTGGCGGAGCAGCGGGTGCATCTCGACCTGGTTCGCGAACGGCGCCTCGCCGAGCGCGTCCGTCGCGGCGTCGAGGTGTTCGGGTTCGAAGTTCGAGACGCCGATGCGGTCGATCAGGCCGTCGTCGCGGAGCTCGGCGAACGCCGGCAGCGTTTCCTCGGGCTCGTACTCTCCGGCCGGCCAGTGGACGTACATGAGATCGACCGCGTCGACGCCGAGCTTGTCGAGGCTCTCGCGGGTCGACGAGGCGACGTCCGCGGGCGTGAGCTCGTCGATCCACACCTTCGACGCGAGGAAGATGTCGTCGCGGTCGACGTCGCTCTTCGCGATCCCGTCGCCGACGGCCGCCTCGTTGCCGTAGATCTGCGCGGTGTCGACGTGGCGGTAGCCGGCGTCGAGCGCGTTCGCGACCGACTCGGTACACTGGGCGGGGTCGTCGTTCTCCCACGTGCCGAGCCCGAAAACGGGCATTCCGTTCCGCGTCGGCGTCGCGGGCTGCTGCTGTTGGTCTGTCATCGCTCAGGTCTACTCGCGTGAGCCGAAAGTCGCTTGCGGTAGGGGCGGGCGCGGCCGCGTCACGGGCCGCCCTCAGTCGTCCGCGAGCAGCGCCCGCGAGGAGTTCGTCACCACGAGGAGGCTCGACGCCCCCATCGCGACGGCGGCGAAGAGGGGGTTCAGCAGTCCGGTCGCCGCGAGCGGGATGGCGACCGCGTTGTAGCAGAACGCCCAGCCGATGTTCCCCTTCACGCGCCGGCCGGCCGCCCGGGCGAGCTCGAAGACGGTCGCCACGGAGCCGAGCTCGTCGTCGACGATCGCCACGTCGGCGGCGTCGGCCGCCATCGCGGTGCCGCCGCCGAGCGCGACCCCGAGGTCGGCCGCCGCGAGCGCCGGCGCGTCGTTGGTGCCGTCGCCGACCATCACGGTGACGCCGCGCTCCTTCAGCCGCCCGACCGCCTCGGCCTTCCCCTCGGGCGGCACGCCGGCGAACACCGACGAGACGGCGGCGTGCTCGGCGAACACAGTCGCGGCGCGCTCGTCGTCGCCGGTGAGGACGATCACCTCGACGCCCGAGCGATCGAGCGCCGTCACCGTCTCCTCCCAGCCCTCGCGGAGCTCGTCGCCGACCACGAGGAACCCCTCCGCGGCGCCGTCGCGGCCGACCGCGACCGGGACGCGCCCCACGTCCCGCGCGTCGGCGACCGCCTCGCGGACCGCGTCGGGGACGGTCCACCCGCGCTCGTCGAACAGGTCCGGGTGGCCGACGACGACCTCGACCCCGTCGACGACGCCAGAGACGCCGCGGGCGTGGTCCTCGAAGGACTCGACCGCGGGCCCGCCCGCGTCGGCCGAGGGGTCCGGCCCCTCCGTCGAGGCGTCGACCGCCTCCGCGCCGCCGTCGGCGACGGCCGGCCCGGTGCCGTCGCCGGTCGCGCCGCCGGGCGCGGCGCCCTCGGTGCCGACCTCGGCTCGCGCCGCCGCGACGGCCTGCCCGACCGGGTGCGCGGAGCGCGATTCGAGCGCGGCAGCGAGCCGGAGCAGGTCGTCGTCGACCTCGCGGGCGATCGGCCGCATCTCGCCGGTGGTCAGCGTCCCGGTCTTGTCGAAGACCACCGTGTCCGCGTCGCGGATCCGCTCGAAGACGGTGTCGTCGAACACGACGATGTTGCGCTCCAGCGCGTCGCGGATGCCGGCGGCGACCGCGAGCGGCGTCGCCAGCCCGAGCGCGCACGGGCAGGAGACGATCAGCACGGTCAGCCCGACGAGCATCGCGTCGGTCGGTGCCCCGCCGAGCGCGAGCGACGCGCCCGCGGCGACGACCGCGATGCCGAGGACGGCGGGGACGAACACCGTCGCGAGCCGGTCGGCGAGCTTCTGGACGCCGTGGTTCCCGCTCTGGAGGTCGTACACCAGCTCCGCGACGCGGTCGAGGCTGGAGGTCGCGTCCGGGCCGACCGCGACCGTGAGCGACCCGTCGGCGACGACGGAGCCGCCGACGACCGCGTCGCCGGCGACCTTCCGGACCGGGAGCGACTCGCCGGTGACGACCGACTCGTCGACCGCGGCGTCGCCGTCGACCGCCTCGCCGTCGACCGGGACCCGCTCGCCGGCGCGCACGAGGAGCCGGTCGCCCGGTTCGAGCGCGTCGACGGCGACCGACTCCGGCTCCCCGTCCGCGGTCAGCCGCCGGGCGTCGTCGACTTGGACGGCGGTGACCTCGGAGAGCAGTTCGGTCGCGCGGTCCTTCACCGAGTCCTCGTAGTGGTTGCCGACGGTGACGATGACGACGATGGCGACGGTCACGTCGTAGTATATCGAGGGCGACTCGACGAATATCACCGCGAGCGTGCTGTAGAGGTAGGCGCTCACTGCCGCGATGGCGACGAGGAGGTCCATGTTCGGCGAGCGCGTCTTCGCGCTGACGTACGCGCCCCGCAGGATCGGCTTCCCGGTGAAGAAGAGGACGATGGTGGTGAGGACGCCGATGACGATGAAGAAGTACGTTCCGGAGGTCGAGGCCATCGCCTGGTTGAGGTACTCCAGCGTGCGCTCGTTGTAGAACGGGAACGCGAAGTAGGTCGGGTAGATGAGGACGATGTACTGGAGCATGACCGCCATCCCGACGAGGACGCCCGCGGCGAGCCGCGCCGTCGCCATGTTCCGCGCCTGTCGGCGCGAGAAGGCGTCGTCGCGGTCGTACGCGCTGTATCCAAGCCCGCTCACGGTCTCGGTGAGGTCGTCGATGGTGACCGCGTCCGGGTCGTGATCGATCCGCACCGTGTCGGTGACGTAGCTCGCGCTCGCGCCGCTGACGCCGTCGGCGTCGGTCGCGACCGTCTCGATGAACGCCTCGCAGGTCGCGCAGTGCATCCCGTCGACCTCCAGGAACGTCGCCTCGTGACCCTCGGGCACGTCGCGGTCGCCGGACCCGCCCTCGGCGTCGGGGTCGTCAGGCCCGCCCGCACCGTCGTCGCCGCGTTCCTGCCGCCGCTCGCGGACCGCGTCGGCGTCGACGTCGACGTCGCCGAGCGCGGCGTACACGTCGCGGCAGCCGGTACAACAGAAGCGGTTGCCCTCGCCGTCGGTGACGTCGACGCCCTCGGTCGGAAGCTCACAGAGGGTACACGCGGAGGGGTCGTCGCCCGCGTCCGGCGGTCGAGCGGCCCCGCTCATTTCACATGCCCCCCATGCCGGCGTCGAGCGGGTTCCAGAACGGGAGCCGCGGGTGCGGCACGTGGATCCCGACGGACATCAGCCCGTGAGCGAACAGCACGTAGCCGAGCGCGACGAACGCGACGCCGAGCAGCCGGTGGACCCGGCGGCGGTGGACGGGGTCGACGCTCTCGATCAGCGTCCCGTAGGCGAAGACGGCCGGGATCGTCCCGAGCCCGAGCGCGCCGAGCGCGACGCCGCCGGCGACCGCCGAGCCGCTGGCGAACGCGTAGAGGTACGCCGGGTAGAGGATCGGACAGGGTAACAGCCCGTGGACCGCGCCGAGCGCGACGATCCCCGGGCCGTTCGCGAGGCGGTCGACGTACCCGGTGAGCCACCCGGTGACGCGTTCGAGCCCGGGGAGGTGGACCCCGCCGGTCGCGCCGCCGAGGAGGTACCTGACGCCGACGAGGATGACGGCCGCGCCGACGAGGAGGCCGACCCCGCCGCGGACGGTTTCGGCGGCGCCGGTCAGGGTCGCGGTGGTGACGAACACCGCGCCGCCGAGCGCGCCCAGCAGCGTTCCGATTGTCGCGTAACTCGCCGCGCGTCCGAGGTTGAACAGCGTGTGCTGGCGGACCTCGTAGGTGGTGAGGTGCCCCTCGCGGCCGGTCGCCCTGTCCGCCGTGCGCGCGGCGCCCGCCCCGCCGCCGTCGGTCCGGCCGCCGTCGGCGTCCATCCGACTCGCGTAGACGGTGACGAGCGGGCCGCACATGCCGATACAGTGGGCGCCGCCGAGCAGCCCGATCGCGAGGAACAGCAGGACGTCGGTCCCGAGGAGCGGCGAGAGGTCCATCTCTCAGTCACCCCTTGTTCGTGACGCGGGCGGGAATGGATTTCGGCGGGGGGCGGGCGGGCTCACGGCTCACTCCTCGACGACGACGGTCCCGTACATGCCGCCCTCGCGGTGCGGGATACAGACGTAATCGTGGGCGCCGGGGACCGGGAAGGTGTGTTCGCAGCGGTTGCCGGTCTTTAG
>NZ_NEWJ01000110.1:0-5585 GCF_002135045.1 Halorubrum sp. SD683 | reverse complement strand
GCGTCGCCTGCGCGCTCCCGAGCAGTGCCCGCATCCCGCCCGAGAGGGCTCCCACCCGCTTTCCGGCCGCGTCGGACAGCCCGACGCCGGCCAGCGCCGCGTCCGGGTCGCCGCCCGCCAGCGCCGCGTAGAACCCGAGCGTCTCCCGGGCGGTGAACCCGTCGCGGAACGGCACCCGCTGCGGCAGGTACCCGACGTGCTTCTCGGACCCGGCGCGCGGGCCGCCCTCGGGGTACCGGACGCTCCCCGCGGTGGGCTCGACGGCGCCCGAGAGGATCCCGAGGAGCGTCGACTTGCCGGACCCGTTGGGGCCGACGACGGCGGTGACGCCGGCCTCGACCGACAGCGAGACGCCGTCGAGGACCGGGACGCCGCCGTAGGTTCGGGTGACGCCGTCGACGGCCGCGAGCGTCGGCTCGCTCACGCCGACCCCTCCGCGGTCGCCGTGGCGTTTCCGGCGGGCTCGCCGGCGGCCCGCCAGTCCGCTCGGACCGGTCCGTCGGCGTCGGCGCCCGCACCGGTGACCGCGTCGACCCGCTCGGGGTGGTACGGCGCGGCCGCCGGCGCGGGGTCGATGATGCTCCCCGAGCGGGCGCCGGGGACGGTCCCCCGGAGGGCGTCGAGCAGCCGCGCCGCGGGCGACTCGCGCACCGCGGCCGCGCTCACGTGGCGGTGGAGCGCGGCGTCCACGGGCGAAGTCGGACGATACGCCCGGCTCCCGGGAGCGTGCGGGCCGACGCTCGCGCCGTCCCAGTAGTTCCCGCGGTCGCCGTCGGCCCACACGCGGAGCGCCCCGGCCCCGGCCGTGGCGTGGTCGCCGTTGCCGACGAAGTCGTTCGCGACGACCCGGCTGGAGGGGACCACGGTCGTCGCTCGCGCGCCGAGCTCGTTGTCGACGACGACGTTGTGTTCGTACAGCGACCCCCGGGCGCTCGTCGAGAAGCCGAGCTCGTTCCCGACCAGCGTGTTGTACCCGACGTACGTCCGCGTGCCGGACGCCTGGATCCCCGCGCTGGAGTTGCGGACGTCGTTGCCGACGATCGCGTTGCCGGCCGGCCGCGTCATCACGGTGACTCCGGCGAACAGCTCGTTCCGGAAGGCGTTGTCCGCGACCAGCGCGTCGCCGGTGTACATGAGGTGCGTCCCGTACCGGTTGTCGACGAACGTCGAGTTCCGCACGATCGAGCCGTCGGCGCGGTGGAGGTAGATCCCGTCGCGTCCGCCCTCGAACCGGCTGTTGGTGACGGTGACGCGCGACTTCATCCCGGTGACGCCCATGAACCCGTCCTGCCACTCGTCGGTCCCCTCGACGAGGAGTCCGCTCGCGGTCGCGTGCGACCCGTCGCGCAACAGGATCCCGCTCGCCTCCGTGTCG
Organism: Halorubrum sp. SD683; assembly: GCF_002135045.1. Taxonomy (NCBI): domain Archaea; kingdom Methanobacteriati; phylum Methanobacteriota; class Halobacteria; order Halobacteriales; family Haloferacaceae; genus Halorubrum; species Halorubrum sp. SD683. Next base: position 4,210 of record NZ_NEWJ01000110.1, on the reverse strand, counting down.
ACGGCGACGTCGTCGACGACGAGCCCGGGCGCGCCGACCGCCTTGATCCCGGCGTCGCCGTAGCCGTAGCCGAGCTGGATGTTCGTGTCCCACGTCCCGCCCTCGCTCTCGCGGGACGCGCGGGCCGCCTCCGGGTCGCGGGTGCGGTTCCCCGTGCCCGCGATCCGCAGCCCCGTGACCGCCACGTCGCGCGCGTGAACGGTGATCACGGACCCGTTCCCGTCGCCGACGACGCGGGTCGCTCCGGGGCCGGTGCCGCTGCCCACGCCGGCGATCGTCACGGACCGGTTCACCGTCACGGTCTCCTCGTAGGTCCCGGGCGGGACGCGGACCGTCGTGTTCGGCGGCGCGGCCGCGACCGCGGCGCCGATCGTGGGGGCGTCCTCGCCGACGACGACGGAGACCGGGCGGTCCGCGCGCCGCTCCGCCGCGGCGATCCGGTCGTTCGCCGTCCGCCAGCGGTCCGGGGCGAGCGCCCGCACGGTCGCCGCGGAGTCGACGTCGAACGACCGACTTCGGACCGCCGCCCAGCCGACGACGGAGCCGCCGTGTTCGTCGGCGAACGCCGCCGCGGCGTCGCGGCTCGCGAATGGGACGACGACCGGCCCGGCCGGCGTCCGCGCGTCGCTGTCGACCACGTACCGCGCTTCTCCGACGGGCGTCCAGCCGCCCGCGCCGCCCGCGGCGAACAGCCCCGACTCGGTCGTGCCCGGGTCCCGATGGTCGAACGTCTCGACGTACGCGACGAGCGGATAGCCGAACTGGCGCTCCGTCCGCCCATCGCGGCGCGAGTCGACGAACGAGGCGATCCCGTTGTACCCGACGACGTACTGGAGCTGCGAGTAGAACACCTGGACGCGCGGGAGCGTCGCGTCGCCGGCCATCAGCGCGTCCGTCTCCGAGGAGAGCCCCAGCTCGACCGCGTCGTCGAACCGCACCGGCTCGGGTACCGACTCGCTCGGGTCCGCGGCGAACGCGCCCGCGGTCGCGACCGCGGCGAGCGCGACGAGCCCGAGGAGCGCGAGCCGGAGGCGACGCGACCGGGCGGTAGCGGGGTCGAAAACTGCCACGCGTTCGCTTCGATCGGCAGCGCCTTAGAACGTCTGGTTCGTTCCTCGAACGAACCGTTGAACGCGTCCAGAGGGGCTAATAGCCCGGTATTCCAAATACAACTATGACGAGCGACAACCAGCCGACGAGCGCACCCGACCGACGCGAGAACATCCCGCGGCGACGCCTGCTCGCCGGACTCGCCGCCGGCGGCGCCGCCGCGGTCGCCGGCTGTGCCGGCGGAGGGTCGGAGTCCGCGTCCCCCGTCTCGATCGACGACGACCAGGCCTGCGACCAGTGCGGGATGATCGTCGCGGACCACCCCGGAACGGTCGGGCAGGTCCACTTCGAGGACGACGAGCCGGAGGGCGGGCGCCCGGCGCAGTTCTGTAGCGGCACCTGTACGTACACCTACCGGTTCGACGCGGCGGACGCGGGACGGACGCCGGTCGCGACCTTCCTCACCGACTACTCGGCGGTCGACCAGGAGGTGTTCGAGGAGGGCGGCGACACGATGTTTTCCTCGCACGTCGAAAGCGAGGCGTTCGCCCGCGAGACGACCCTCACGGTCGTCGCGCGCAGCGAGGTGATCGGCGCGATGGGGCCGGACTTGGTCCCGTTCACCGACGAGGACGACGTGGAGGACTTCGTCGCGGAGTACGGCGGCGAGGCGATGCCCGCCACCGAGGTGGACCGCGCGACGCTTGAGGCGCTGTAGGGTCGGATACCGGTTCATCCGGAGGGTGAGCTCAGATTCTCCGGAACCCTCTGACGCCGGACACGCCGCCGACGACGGCCGAGAAGGCCAACGTCGCGACGAGTTGCGGCGTGCCGGTGACGCCGGCGCTGGAGAGCACGCTCGCTACCAGCACGGTGAGCGCTATCACGGCCAGCGTGATCACCGCCTCGCGGACGAGGATGCTCCGGAGGCGTGCCCTGCGCTCCGACCGTTCGGTCTTCAACGCCGGTACCACGTCCCTGATTCGGGTCTGGACGAGGTAGTTCGAGAGCCCGGCGAGGAAGCCCGCGAACAGGGACCACTCGATGGGTAACAGCTCGAACTGACCACCGGCCGGCTCGGCCGTCGGATCGCCCTCTGCCGAGTCGGAGACATCGTTGGCGGTACCGTCCGCCTCGCCGTCGTCAGTTCCGTCCCCGGCGTCGGGGTCGCCGTCCGCCCCGTCGGACCCGCCGTCGCCTCCGTCCGCACCGCTGTCCGCGTCGCCGCCGGTGCTGTCGGCGTCACCGCCCGTTCCGCTGTCGCCACCGTCGGTCCCGCTGCCACTACCACTAGTGCCGTCGTCGCCGCCGTCACTCCCGGTCCCACTGTCACCGTCTCCGGCGCTGTCGCCACCGCTGCCACTCCCGGTCCCACCGTCGTTGCCGCCAGTGCCGTCGCCGTCACCGCTATCGGCTGGTCCGCCGTCGTCGTCACCGCTATCGCCCGGTTCGCCGTCGTCGTCACCGCTATCGCTCGGTCCGCCGGTGCCGTCACCGCTATCGCTCGGTCCGCCGGTGCCGTCACCCGGATCGGATCCGGTGTCGTCTTCGGGGACGTCGACGGTGAAGCGGACGCTCTCCGTGTAGCTCCCGACCGTCGGCGGGACGGTCGCGCCGAGCGTGACGGACGCCTCCGGCTCAAGCGTTATCTCGCCGCCGGTGACTCGCTCGCCGGTGTCCATCCGGTACAGCGTCACGCCCTCGGCGTCGGCGTCGATCTCGACCGTCGTGGCGGAGTCGTCGCCCTCGTAGCCGGCGAACCCGACGAGAAACAGGTCGTCGACGCTCGTCCGCGCGTCCGGCGGGACCGATCCGAAGCGGAGACGCAGCTCTCCGGCGCCATCGTACGCGACGTACCTGTCGGCGTTCTCGCTGTCGGCGGGCGACAGGTAGACGCCCGAGTCGGTCGCGACCTCGTCGCCGTCGGTAAACGAGCCGGTGGTCGCGACGCCGCCGCCGAGCAGGACGACGAGCACCGCGAGCACGACGAGGGCGCGGTTCATGTTCCCACCGAGTTCGCCGTCCGGGTCGAGCCTCGCCGCGCGACGACAGGGCCGAGGCTACTCGGCGTCGTCGCTCTCGTCGGCGCGGCCCGTTCGCTCACGCTCGTGGGTACGTCACTGAGGGTGTTAATAGTGAACTGCGTTAGCCGCTTCAGCGTCGCATTGACTCGGCTAACCGGGGGCGTTAGGGCCGTCCACCGGCTTCAATGACCGCCTGAACCCGGCTAACGCGGCCTAATAGTAAGTGGGTACTTAGCCAATGGATGGACGTAACAATGAAGCTGAATCGCAGAAGCGTGTTGGGGGCCATCGGGATGATCGGCGTCGGAACCGGTGCGGCGTTCGGGTCGGGAGCGTTTACCACAGTTGAGGCGCAGCGCGAAGTGGAAGTGAACGTTCTGGGCGGCGGCAACGGGATCAGCAGGCTGAATCCGAACGGTAACGAGGACGCCGATGACCTATCCGACGAAACCGAGGGACAGGAGAAAGACATCGCCGACAACATCACTAGTAACTTCGCCGATGTTCTCGTCGACACCTCCTCGAACAACATCGCCGTAAAAGACGGTGACGACACCTTCTACGACGGCGAGGAGCTGTTCCCCGTCGGTTCGGACACGTACGGAAGCGTTGACGAGAACTACGTGAGCCTCGTCGCGAACGACGTGACGATCGTTTTCGGACCGGACGGAAACAAACTGCCCAGCAACGCGACCCTCACACAGAACGACCTGTTCGCGCTTGTGAGCGACGGGGACTTCGATGTCGCGTTCTCCTCTGAAAACGCAACTAACGCGAGGCTCATCACGAAAATCGGCGGCGAAGACGTGGTAGATACCGAAACGACGCCGACGGCTACCGGGACTGCCAACGGCGGAACGACGCTGCTTGGCGCGACGGTCGACACCGGTGAGACGGCGACCGAGACCGAAGACCTCACGATCGAAATAACAGAAAACACTTCTTCATGAGGATCAGTGGCAGGTAACTCGGTTTTTCGCTCTTCAGTAGACTGGCGGAACCAGGAGTATTAGTGCCTCTGGCCTGGCAAAGACGGGTATGTGTGAAGACCGTCCTGCCTTCGGCCAGAGGCTAGCGGAACTTGCGGAACTTGGGGTAATAGAATTTCGGCCCGAGCCGCTCGACGCCATCGTCGA
>NZ_NEWJ01000010.1:0-60005 GCF_002135045.1 Halorubrum sp. SD683 | reverse complement strand
TCGCGTTAGCGCCGGCGCTGCCGTTCGGCGCCGTCTCGTACTTCCTCTGGTACCACGCCAGCGGACGCCTCGACGACCAGGCCCGGCGGTCCGCCGAGCGGGCGGGACCGACTGAGCGCGAGCGCGCGAGACAGCGCGCCCGCGCCGAGGCCAACCGAGAGCGCGCGTACCGCGCCGCCGGGACCGACGGCGGTCGGAGCGCGCGCGGCCGACGGGCCGGCGCTCGCGGTCCCGGCGGAGCCGGGGGTGGGGACCCCAGTGACCGCGCGCCCGCGGCCGACCGGATGAGCGAACGGGAGGCGTACGAGACCCTCGGCCTCGACCGCACGGCCGACGGCGAGACGGTTCGCCGGCGGTACCGAGAGCGCGCGAAGCGGCTCCACCCGGACGGCGAGGACGGCGACGAGGAGGACTTCAAGCAGCTCAACGAGGCATACGAAGTGCTGAAGGAGTGACCGCCGGCCGATCGCCTCACGCCGCGTCGAGCGCGGCGGCGACCGCCCGCTCCGCGTCGTCGCGGTCGGACCGCGTGTTGACGTTGGTGAACGTGCGGTCGGTCGTCAGCGAGCGGATCGCCGCGTCGTCGACGACGACCTCGTCCAGCCGGTCCACCAGCGCCAGCACCTTCCGGTCGCCGCGACCGAGCGCGCGGTCGCAGGCGACCGCGGCCGGCTCCGTCGCGTAGACCGCCTGCGTCGTCTGGTACCACCGCCCGTCGAGCCGTGGGACCGCGGCCTCCGCGCCCGCGGCCGCCTCGCGGAGGTGGGCGAGGAAGCCCGGGTCGACGAACGGCATGTCGCAGGCGACGACGACGGCGTAGGGGTCGGTTGCCGCCCGGCAGGCGTTCCGGATCCCCGCCAGCGGGCCGCGGTCCGGCGCCTCGTCGAGCGCCCAGCGGACGGACAGCGGGACCGCGGCCAGCGCGTCGGCGATCGCCTCGCGCTGGCCCGGGCGGCAGTTGACGACGAGTTCGTCGACGACGGGGTCGCCGCCGCTCGCGCGGTCGGCGCCGGGCGGGACCGGGTCGTCGGTCCCCGCGAGCCGGTCCGCGACCCGACGGATCATGGGGGTCCCGGCGATCGGCGCCACCGCCTTGTCCGCGTCGCCGAAGCGCGTCGAGCGGCCGCCGGCGAGGATGGCTCCGGTCGTCACGCTCGCGGCGTAGACGGCGGGGAGACTTCGCGGTTGCGGTGGCGACGCGCGAGCGCGGAGCGCGGCCGCGACGGACCGCGCTTCCGATCGCGACTGAACGGCGCGCTCGCCCGTCCATCCGCCCGAAAGCGACCCGTTAAGTGGCCGGCGACCCAAGCTATATTCATGCCAGAGGCCACGGATCTGGAGGAGCTGAAGCGGGGGACCGAGCTGGTCAAGCGCGGCTTCGCGCAGATGCAGAAGGGCGGCGTGATCATGGACGTCGTCAACCGCGAGCAGGCCCGCATCGCGGAGGACGCCGGCGCGGTCGCCGTGATGGTCCTCGAACACGTCCCGGCCGACATCCGGAAGCGCGGCGGCGTCGCCCGGATGCCCGACCCTGAGCGCGTCCCGGAGATCATCGACGAGGTCTCGATCCCGGTGATGGGGAAGTCCCGGATCGGCCACCGCAAGGAGGCGGAGATCCTGGAGGCGCTCGGGATCGACATGATCGACGAGTCCGAGGTGCTCACGCCCGCCGACGACGAGTACCACACGGACAAGCGCGACTTCACCTCCCCGTTCGTCTGCGGGGCCCGGAACCTGCCGGAGGCGCTCCGCCGCATCAACGAGGGCGCGGCGATGATCCGGACGAAGGGCGAGGCCGGCACGGGCGACGTGAACCAGGCCGTCAAACACCAGCGCACGATCAAAAACCAGATCCGGACGCTCACCGGGCTCAACCACGAGGAGCGCGAGAAGTGGGCCCGCGAACACGGCGCACCGCGCGATCTGGTCCACGAGACCGCCGAGGCCGAGCGGCTCCCGGTCGTCAACTTCGCCGCCGGCGGCATCGCGACGCCGGCCGACGCCGCGCTGATGATGTACCACGGCTGCGACGGCATCTTCGTCGGCTCCGGCGTCTTCGGCGCGGAGGACCCCGAGGCGATGGGCACCTCGATCGTCGAGGCCGTCAACAACTGGGACGACCCCGAGGAGCTCGCCCGGATCGCGAGCGGCAGCGGCAAGGGGATGAAGGGTCAGTCCAACGAAGACATGGCCGAAGAAGAGCAGCTCCAGGGCCGCGGCGTTTAAATACGCGGTCTCGGGCCGCGCGACGATCTGTGATAACTGAGCCCGTGTGGCGGGCGTAGCGACGAGCGACCGTCAGACCGCGAACCCCGCCTGCGACCGTTCCGACGTTGATAGCGACACGCGGCGACCGCTCGACTGCGCCGAACGTCTCGTCGCTCCCGCCGCCGGACTCGCCGCCTCGGCGATCGCACGCTCGTCGGTTTCGAACTGATCGGGCCGGGGGTCGCGAACGGACAGCCTCTTCCCGGTCGACCGTCAGGAACGGACGGACATGCTGATCGCCGGAACCGTCGTGGCCGACTCCAAGACCGTCATCCCCGAGGGCGCCGTCGTCGTCGAGGGGAACACGATCGCCGCGGTCGGCGACGAGAGCATCCTGCGGGACCGATATCCCGACCACGAGCGGCGCGCGTTCGACGTCGTCGCGCCCGGCCTCGTCGGCGGCCACGTCCACTCCGTCCAGTCGCTGGGGCGGGGGATCGCGGACGACGCCGCCCTCCTCGACTGGCTGTTCGACGCGGTGTTGCCGATGGAGGCCGCGATGGACGCCGAGGCCACCCGCGCGGCCGCCGAACTCGGCTACTTGGAGTGTCTCGAGTCGGGCACGACGACCGTCGTCGACCACCTCTCGGTGAACCACGCGAACGAGGCGTTCGAAGCCGCGATCGAGACCGGGATCCGCGCGCGGCTCGGGAAGGTCCTGATGGACCGCGACTCGCCGGACGGCCTCTTGGAGGAGACCGACGCCGCGCTCGCGGAGAGCGAGGCGCTCATCCGGGAGTACCACGGGGCCGCAGGCGGGCGCGTCCGGTACGCGGTCACCCCGCGGTTCGCCGTCACCTGTACGGAGGCCTGCCTGCGCGGCTGCCGCGAGTTGGCCGACCGGTACGACGGCGTGACGATCCACACCCACGCCAGCGAGAACGAGGACGAGATCGAGACGGTTGAGGCCGACACCGGAAAGCGGAACATCCTCTGGCTCGACGAGGTCGGGCTGACTGGGCCGGACGTGACGCTCGCCCACTGCGTCCACACCGACGAGCGCGAGCGCGAGGTGCTCGCCGAGACCGACACGGTCGTCACCCACTGCCCCTCCTCGAACATGAAGCTCGCCTCGGGGATCGCCCCGGTTCAGGACTACCTCGACCGCGGGATGACGGTCGCGCTCGGCAACGACGGCCCGCCGTGTAACAACACGCTCGACCCCTTCACCGAGATGCGACAGGCGAGCCTCCTCGGCAAGGTCAACGCCCGCGACCCCACGAGGCTCCCCGCGTCGACCGTGCTGGAGATGGCGACCGAACACGGCGCCCGCGCCGCCGGCTTCGACCGCCTCGGCGCGCTGCGCGAGGGGCACCACGCCGACGTAATCGGGATCACGACCGACCTGACGCGCGCGACGCCGGTCCACGACCCCCTCTCGCACCTCGTGTACGCGGCCCACGGCGACGACGTGACCTTCACCATGGTCGACGGCGAGGTCCGGTACGCGAACGGCGAGCACGTCGGGGTCGACGCGGCGACGGTCCGCCAGCGCGCGACGCGACACGCGGAGCGTGTGGTCGAGCAGGCCGGCATCGACACGGCCAAACCGTAGGTCCGCCGGCGAGAGCGGGCCGCTCACCGTAAACCACCGCGATACCCGCTAAAATCGGCTTTATCGGCGTAAATCCGACCGGAGTATCTCTCGTTTATACCCGTCCGCGGCCCGTCCGTCGAATCACCATGACGGACCGATCGCGGACGGCAGACGACGACGGATCGCAGCCGACAGACGACGACCGACCGGCCGACGCGGCCACCGGCGGCCTCGGCCGACGCGAGTTCGTCGCCGTCGGCGCCGGCGCGAGCGCGACGCTCCTCGCCGGCTGTACCGGCGGCGAATCGCCCCCGTCGTCTGGCGGCTCGGACGGCTCCGACGGCTCGGACGGCTCGGAACCGCTAACCGGCACTTTCCGGCTCCTCATCAGCGACGCCCCGGCCGACATCGACGACTTCGACCGGCTGGACGTGACCCTCGACCGAGCCCGCGTGTTCGAGGCTGGTGACGGCGAGGACGAGGACGACGAAGCCGGAGATGAAAACGAGGACGACGCCGGCGAGAACGTCACCGACACCGACGGTGACGACGGGTCCCCCAACGGAACGCCGGACGACGAGGACGAGGGGGACGACGTGGCAGGAGACGAGAGCGGAGACGACGAGGAAGACACCGAAGGAGACGACGACGAGGAAGACGACGCGGACGAGGGCGAGGACCGCGGCTTCAGGGTCGTCGACCTCGACGGCGCGACGGTCGACCTCACGCAGGTGATCGACGAGGACGCGATCGCCGTCTTCGACGGCGAGCTCCCGGCCGGGGACTACGAGAAGATCGAACTGGCGGTCTCCGCTATCGAGGGGATCGTCGACGGCGGCGAGGTCGACGTGAAGCTCCCGAGCGAGAGGCTCCAGATCGCGAACGGGTTCGAGGTCACCGCCGACGAGCCGGTCAGCTTCGTCTTCGATATCAACGTCGTCAAGCGCGGCAAGAACAACGGCTACATCCTCAAACCCGTGATCTCGGGCAGCGGGGTCGCGGGCCGCGACGTCGAGGTCAACGAGATCGACGAAGACGAGGACGGCGACGACGACGTCGAAGAGTCAGAGGCGGACGAAGACGGTGAAGAGGGCGGCGGCGAGGAGAGCGACGACGGGGAGACGACCGACGACTCCGATGACGGCGACGCCACCGGTGGTAACGAGACGGACGACGCGGAGAACGGGACCGAGACCGGAAGCTAACTACGAGGAGGTCCCGACCGACGATGCGGTCGCGGACGGGCTCCTCGCCCACTGCATCGCGGCGTCGTCGTCGTTGAACGCCTCGGTGTCGACGCCCTCGACGTCGATGGTCCGCTTGAGGTACCGCCGCTTCGAGCGCTGCCCGACGACGGCGAAGCGGTCGACGCCGCGGGCGACCGCTATCTGCGCCGACTCGCGGAGCGCGCGCCGGCCGGCATCCGAACACGGCCTGCTCGTCCGCACGACAATCACGATCGCGTCGACATCGTCGGGGTCGGTCGCGCTCCGCCAGCGGTCGAGCAGCGCCTCGCCGTCTGCGGGGCTCAGCCCAGTCCCGTGTGGGAACTCGACGACGAGGATATCGTCCTCGACCCGCAGCAGCCAGCGCTCGCTCGGTTCCATGGCACCCGATACCACGTTCCCGATAATAAATCCGCGCTCCCGAATATCACGAGTGGTATTTTCGCGGCCGAATCGGGACGCGACCACGTCGTTACCCGCGAGCGAGCCGAAGCGACGAGAAACCCCGACGCCGCCTCGCGTTTTCGCTCCGGATATTCGGCGGCCGCGACGGCCGCCTCGACGCGGCCGCGCCGCTGTCGTTCCGCTTCAGTCACGCGACCGCGGGGTCAGCGCGGACCGTCGCCGGACGCGGCGGTCGACGCTTTGCCGGCCGCGTCGACGACCGCGGCCGCGAGCGACTCGAACGACGCCGCGTCGGGAACGACGTCGACGTCGACGCCGCGGTCGGCCGCGGTCTCGGCCGTCGGCGGGCCGATGGCGCCGACGACCGCGTCCCCCAGTCCGGCGCGCGCCGCCTCCTCGACCCCGCGGTCGGCGGCCGCCGCGAGGAAGTGGTCGACCGTGAGCGAGGAGGTGAACGCCGCCGCGTCGAGGTCGCCCGCGGCGGCCAGCTCCGCGGAGTCGCCCGCGGCGGCCGGCCGCGCGAGCCGATACAGGACGGTCTCGGTCACCTCGGCGCCGGCCTCGCGGAGCCCGTCGAGGAGGACGTCGCTGCCGTGATCGGAGCGGGCGACCGTCACGCGCTCGCCCCCGACGCGCGGTTCGAGCGCCGCGACGAGGCCCGCGGAGGTGTACTCTTCCGGGACGACGGCGACCGTCCACCCCGCGTCGCGGGCGGCCGCGGCGGTCGTCGGGCCGATGGCAGCGAGGTCGGCGTCCCCCGGCTCCCAGCCCGCCTCGGCGGCCAGTTCGACGCCGGTCTTGCTCGTGAACACGACGAGCGGCGCGTCGGCTGGGACGGCGCCCGTCGGCTCGACTTCGAGCATCGGGTCGGCGACCGGCTCCGCGCCGAGCGACCGGAGCAGCTCGACGGCCGCCTCGATCCGCTCGTCGTCCGGCCGGAAGACGGCCACGCGCGGGCGGCCACCCCCGTCTTCGCTCACGTCTCGTCACCTCCGACCGACCCGTCGTCGTCTCCCTCCGTCGCCGACCGGACCGGTGCGGAGCCGGCGTTCTCGAGGAAGGTCACGACGCGGTCGCGGGTCGCGGCAACGTCGCCGATCACGGTGATCGCTGGCGGCTCGATCCCCGCCTCGTCGCGGGCGTCGACGATCGTGTCGAGCGTGCCGGTCGCGACGCGCATGTCGGGCCACGTCGCGCGCTCGACGAGCGCGACGGGCGTGTCGCCGCCGAGGCCGGCGTCGCGGAGCTCGGCCGTGTACGCCGGCAGCTTCCCGACGCCCATCAGCACGACGATGGTGCCGCCGGTCGCCGCCAGCGCCTCCCAGTCGACGGCGGACTCGTCTTTCGTCGGGTCCTCGTGGCCCGTGACGAAGGAGACGGAGGAGGCGTGGTCGCGGTGGGTCACGGGGATCCCGGCCACGGAGGGCCCCGCGATGGCCGAGGTGACGCCGGGGACGACCTCGAAGGGGATCCCGACCTCGGCGAGGTGTTCGGCCTCCTCGCCGCCGCGGCCGAAGACGAACGGGTCGCCGCCCTTCAGCCGGACGACGCGGTTCCCCTCGCGGGCCAGCTCGACCATACGCCGGTTGGTGTACTCCTGCGGCGTCCACTCGCCGCCGGCACGTTTCCCCACGTCCTCGCGCTTCGCCTCGGGGATCTCGCCGAGGATCTCCGGGCCCGGGAGCTTGTCGTGAAGGACCACGTCGGCCGACTCGATCAGTCGCTTCGCTTTCACCGTGAGCAGGTCCGGGTCGCCCGGGCCGGACCCGACGAGGAAGACGGTGCCGACGCCGTCGTCGCGCCGACGCGTCGGGGGTTCGTCCGCGTTCGCTCCGGAGCCCGCGCCGGCGCCGTCGTCACTCATCGGCGTCGGCCTCCTCGCGGGCCTCGGCTATCAGCTCGTCCGCCCCGCGGTCCGCGAGGTCGGCGGCAAACTCGGCGGCGGCCGTCGCGTGTGACCGGATCGGGAGGTCGCGGGTGTCGGCCACCTCCTCGGTGCCGTCGGTCGACAGCACCCGCGCTCTGACGTGGACGTGCTCGCCCTGAACCATCGCGGAGACGCCGATCGGCGCGACGCAGCCCCCGTTGAGTTCGCCGAGGATCGTCCGCTCGACGGTGACCGCGACGCGGGTCCGCGGGTGGTCGACCGCCTTACGGACCGCCTCGATCACGTCGGGGTCGCTCGCGGTGACGGCGATGGCCCCCTGCCCCGCCGCAGGGACGTACTCCTCGCGCGGGAGCCGTGTCGTCTCCACCTCGTAGAAGAGGTTCGAGCGGCGTAGGCCGGCCTCCGCGAGGACGACGGCGTCGTACTCGGTCTCGACCTTCCGCTCCATCGCGTCGCGTTCGAGGTCGGACAGCGAGTCGAACCACTCCTCGACGGTCTCGTCGAACTCCTCGTCGACCTCGTCGCCGTCGGTATCCTCGTCGTCCGTGTCGTCAGCGTTCTCGTCGCCGCCCTCGTCGGCCTCCGCCGTCAGGGCATTCTCCTCGCCCGACGCGATCAGGCGCCGCTCGTGTTCGGCCTGGAGGCCGGGCGCGAGCAGCTTCTCCAGCCGCGTGTCGACGTTGCCCCGGATCGGCTCGACGGTGAGGTCGGGGCGGGCCGCCCGGATCTGCGCCCCGCGGCGGAGCGAGCCGGTGCCGACGACGGCGCCCGCGGGGAGGTCCTCGATCCCGAGTCCCTCCGGCTGGACGACCACGTCGCCGGAGGGCGCCCGCTCGGGGACGCCGGCGACGACGAGCTCCGCCATCTCCTCGGTGGGGAGGTCCTTCAGCGAGTGGACCGCGAGGTCGGCGTCGCCGGCGAGCACCTCCTCGTCGAGGGCGCGCACGAACGCGCCTGTCTTCCCGAGGCGGTGGATCAGTTCGTCAGGGATCTGGTCGCCGCGCGTCTCCACCTGCCGGAGTTCGACGTCGCGGCGCCGGCTCGACAGCGCTTCGCGGACGGTCTCGGCCTGCCGGAGGGCCAGGTCCGACCCGCGGGTCGCGAGCCTGAGCGTTTCGGTCATACCCGGACCGAGGTCCCCCGCGTTCAAAAGCGCACCAGTTCGGCCGCCTCGGCGACCGAGACGGCTCGGTCCCCGTTCGCGCGGCGCGGCTCAGGCGGACACCGAGGCAACTCCCGCCACCGTCACGGGCCCTTTATCTGTCGCGCCCCAAGTCGGAGGCGAGATGGCACGCGCGAGCGCCGGGGCGCGGCTCCACTTCGGCTTCTGTAACCTCAGCCTCTCGCACGAGCGCCTGTACGGCGCGCTCGGCGTCGGGCTCGACAGCCCCCGCGTCGTCGTCGACGCGGAACCGGCCCCGGCGGTGCGCGTGGCGGTCGAGCAAGCGGCGGGGACGCCGTCGGAGTCGGGCGATTCGTCGCCGAGCGTGCGCGACGACGTCCGCGGCTACGCGACCGCGGCGGTCGATCTGCTCGGGGTCGACGGCGCCCGCGTTACGGTCCGCGAGTCGCTCCCCCGCCACGCCGGACTCGGCAGCGGGACGCAACTGGCGGCGGCGACGCTCGCGGCGGTCGCGGCCGCGTACGACCTGCCCGCCAGAGTGCGCGAGCGCGCCCCGGCGCTCGGCCGCGGCGGGCGCTCCGGCGTCGGCGTCGCGACGTTCGAGGACGGGGGGTTCGTCCTCGACGCCGGCCACCCCACCGCGCGCTTCACCACCGACCGCCCCGCGAACGGCGAGTGGACCGTGCCGCCGGTAGCGGCGCGCCACGCCGTCCCGGACGACTGGCGCTTCCTGCTCGTCGCGCCCGAGGCGGCCGCCGGTCGGAACGGCGCGGCGGAGGACGACGCGATGCGGACCGCGGTCGAGCGCGCGGAGCCGGGGCTCGCCGACCGCATCGCCGGCATCGTCACCCGACGCGCCCTCCCCGCGGTCGCGTCGGGGAACGCGGAGGCGTTCGGCGCCGCTGTCGCCGAGATCGGCCGGCTTAACGGGGCGTGGTACGCCGACGAGCAGGGCGGGGTGTACCGGCCGCCCGTGGGGGAGGTCGTCGACTCCCTGTCGGGGGCCGCGTCGGTGTTCGGCGCCGGGCAGTCCTCGTGGGGGCCGACCGTCTACGGCGTCACCGACGCGGCCCGCGCGGACGCGGCGCGCGACGCCGGGCGGTGCGCTCTCGACGCGGCCGGCGTCGGCGGCGAGGTGTCGGTCGTCCGGGCGACCGACGAGGGGGCACGAGTCGACGAGAGCGCGGGCGAGTGAGTGGAACGGGCTGGGAGGGGTAACACTAAGCCCCGCGGCGACGGGGCGTAAGCCATGTCCAGTGTTCCGTTCGGGATCGCGCGCCTCGACTCGATTCTCGGGGGCGGCGCACCCGCCGGGAGCGTCGTGCTGCTCGCGGGCGAGGCGGGCGCCGGCGCCCGGGAGTTCGCGTACACGAGCGCCGCGATGAACGCCTTGGCGCGCACCGACGAGGAGCTGTTCGACCTGTACTACGGCGACATCGACGCCGACGCCGCGCTCCCCGACTCGGTCCACTACATCTCCTTCACCGCCGACACCGACGCGATCACCCGGGAGATGGCGTACACGATGGCCGACGAGATCGTCGACACGGCCGTCGACGAGATCGCCTTCCGCGACCTCTCGCCGGAGTACTTCCAGCTGTCGCCGGTGCCGCGCGACTGGTACGAGACGGAGACGGCGTCGATCACGGAGCTCGGCGACCGCGGCGAGTACGAGGACGTCCTCACCGCGTTCGGCGACTACCTCTCGGAACACGGCCGGGGGAGCCTCGTCTGTATCGACTCCGTCACCGACCTCGTCTCGATGGTCTCCGACGACACCGACTGGAGCGACGTGGCGATGGTGATGAAGGGGCTGAAGAAGGCCGCCTACGAGTGGGACGCCCTGGTCCTCGTGTTGGTGAACACCGACGCGCTCCGCGACCGCGAGTTCGGCACCCTGATGGACGCCGCGGGCGGGACACTCCAGTTCTCGTGGGAGAGCGGCGGCTCGCAGCGCGCCCGAACCATGTTCGTCCGCGAGTTCCGCGGCGTCCTCTCGCGGCTGGAGGCCGAGAACATCGTCCGCTTCGAGACGGAGATCCACGAGGGCGGGTTCGACATCAGCGACGTTCGTAAGATCCGGTAGCGGGCGCAGTCCAACCCGACCCTCCGCCCGTCTCCCGATCGAGTGGCGCCCGCCGAGTATCGATCTGGAGAACGCCGCGACAGGTTACTTAAGCCTCGCCGCTCAATGTCACGTAGATGACGGAGGACCCGCGATGAGCGACCTCGACCCGGCGACGGCCGCCCTCGACGCCGCCGCCGAGGACGCCGGCGTGAGCCGCGAGGAGCTCCTCAAGCGCGCGCTCGTCGCGCTCGCGGAGTCCGAGGGGATCGATGTCCCCGACTCCGACGAGGTGGCGGCGATCGAAGCGCGCCTCGACGACCTCGACGAGGAGCTCGACGAGAAGGTCGCGGACCTCCGGGAGCGGTTCGTCGACCTCTACCGCGAGGTGGAGGCGCTCGACTCGGACGAAGCCGCCGAGGACGCGCAATCGTCGGCCCCCGGGCTCGCCGACGCGGACGAGGCCGAATCGCGGGTCGACGACCTCGCCGACGAACTGGAGGAGGTCGCCGCCCGGCTCGACCGCCTCGACGCGGCCGCCGCCGACGCGCCGTCCTCGGATCGGGTCGACGACCTCGACGACCGGCTGGACGCCGTCGACGACCGACTGGACGCCGTCGACGCCCGGCTCGATGACCTGAATGCCGTCGGCGACCGCCTCGACGCCTTCGACGAGCGGCTCGGTGGGGCGGAAGACCGCTTCGATGCGGTCGAAGAGCGGGTCGACAGCGTCGACGACCGCCTCGACGGCGTCGAGGCGGACCTCGCGGGGATCTCCGCGGACGACCTGACCGAGATCGACGAGAAGCTCTCGCGGGTCGCGAACGCGGTCGTGAAGCTCAAGCGCCGGCTCGACGCGGCCGAGCGCGACCGCGCCGACCGAGAGCGCGTGGACGCCCTGACGCGGACGGCGAACCGCCACGGCGTGCGGACCGCGGACTGCGGCCACTGCGGCGGCGGCGTGGAACTGGGACTGTTGTCGGCGCCCGAGTGCCCCCACTGCGGCCGCCGGTTCGAGGACTTAGAGCCGAACGCCGGCTTCCTCGGGACCTCGAAGCTCCTCGTCGCGGACAAGCCCGCCATCGACGGCGACGTCGCGGACGGCGACGGGACGGACCGAACGGGAACCGCCGCGAGCGACGGCGGACCCGACGGAGAGTACCGATGAGCGACGACGACCGATCGGACGGCGACCGGTCTGACGGCGCCGACGACCGATCGGACGGCGACGCCGCACCGGAAGGCGACCCCTTCGGCGGCGGACTCTTCGACGACGAGCCGACCGACGAGGTCGACGAAGCGTTCGACGCGCCCGACAGAGACGAGGCCGACGAGGCCTTCGGCGCGCCTGACGGAGACGAGACCGACGATCCCTTCGCGGCGCTCGGCGGCGGGACCGAGGGAAGTGCGGGCCCCGTGACCGGGTCGGACGGCGACGCGACCGGCGGCGCGCCACGCGAGGATCCGGAGCCGCGCGCGCCGGCGGACGACCCGTTCGCCGATCTGGACACCGACGGCACGGCGGCCGACGAGGACCCGTTCGAGTCGATGGGGACCGGCGAAGTCGGCGAGGAGGACGTCTGGGAGGCGCTCGACGAGGAGGCGTCGGTCGGGACCGACGCGACGGCGTTCGACGACCTCGGCGCCGACGGGGAGGTGGGCGGCGCGGCGACGCGCTCGCCGGGCCCGACATCGGACGCCGGGAGGGCCGGCGACGAGCACGTCGTCGACAAGCGGAGCTACTGCCAGCGGTGCCCGCACTTCACGGCGCCGCCCGAGACGGCGTGTGCGCACGAGGGGACCGAGATCGTCGAGTCGGTCGACTTCTCTCAGTTCCGGGTCCGCAACTGCCCGATGATCGACGCGGACGACCCCGCCTTCGACGGCGAGTAACCGGAACCAGTTCCTTCGGGTCGCCTGCGTACTCCCGACCGATTTCTGAACACGTTCAAGCGCGTTCGCCCGGAAGTGGCGCGTCACGTGATAGGATCCCTCTCGAAGTCGGACCACCCCGTCGACTTCGGGTCCGGGGAGGTCACCGGCGCGATAGGGGATTCGATTACGGTGATCCCGCTCGTCGTCGCGCTGGCGCTGCTGACGGACGTTTCGCTGTCGCACGCGCTCGCCGCGTTCGGCGCGTTCCAGATCGTCTGGGGCGTCCGGTACGGGCTACCGATCTCGGTCGAGCCGATGAAGGCGCTGGCCGCGCTCGCGATCGCGGGCGCGCTCACCTACGCCGAACTCGCGCTCGCGGGGGTTATCCTCGGCGCCGTCCTCCTCGCGATCGGCCTCTCGGGGACGCTCGGGTACGTCGAGCGGTGGATCGGCGAGCCGGTCATCCGCGGCGTCCAGTTCGCGGTCGGCCTCGTCCTCTTGGAGACGGGACTCCGACTCGCGGCCGACGACCCGCTCGTGGCGCTCGTCGGCGTCGCGATCGCCGGCGGGTTCGCGCTCACGGGCCACGGGAAAGCGAGTGCGCTGGCCGTCGCCCTCGTCGGCGTCGCGGCCGCGCTCGTCGTCGCCGGCGTCCCCTCGCCGCGGCTGCCGGGCGCACCGCCGACGCCGGCGTTCGGCGCGGCGCTCACGCGCGCCACCGTTGACGGCGTGGTCGCGCAGCTGGCGATGACGATCGGCAACGCCGCGCTGGCGACCGCGCTCCTCTTCTCCGACCTGCTCGACGCCGACGTCACCCCCGACGAGCTGTCGACGAGCATGGGGGTGACGAACCTGATCGCGGTGCCGCTCGGCGGGGTTCCGATGTGTCACGGCTGCGACGGGGTCGCCGGCAAGCACGCGTTCGGCGCGCGCACCGGCGGCGCGAACCTCGTCCTCGGGGGCGGCTACCTCGTCGCCGCGCTCTTCGCCACGCCCGCGCTGATCGCCGCGTTCCCGCTCGCGATGCTCGGCGCGCTCCTCGCGATCGTCGCCGTCTCCCTCGCGCGCAACGTCACCGACTCGGGGAACCGTGCGCTCTCCGTCGGTATCGGCCTCCTCGCGCTGGCGACGAACCTCGGCGTCGCCTTCCTCGTCGGGATCGCGGTCCACCTCGCCTGGGAGCGAGTCCGAGTGAGCGACTAGGCCGCTGAGCGGACGCGCCAGTTATATATGAAACTGCTGCGGCGCGCGCCTGCGAGCGGTCGCCACCGGCGGCCGCGAGCCAGCGCGTGCGAGGGAGTCGGTCGCCGAGCGAAGCGAGGGCGACCGACGAGGGTGGGGAGGCGTGAGGTGCGGCGCGGTGCTGTGTGGGGTGGGACTCAAAGTGGCACGCGAGGGCGCCGCAGGTGACGCAAGGACCGCAGGGAGTGAGCGAAGCGAACGACTGAGGACCGAAGCGAACGTGCGGCGCCCTCGCGGCTGGAGCTTTGGAGGTACTCACCGACGACACGACGGTGTTTATTTATAATCGAGCAGCTGGGGTTTTGGGGGTATACGCCGTCGATCACTCGACGACACCGAGACCCCGGGACACGTGCCTCACCCCACGCGGCGTATTCGACCGTACCCCCCGAACCTAAACCGCTCGCCCCCATGCGATACTCGTATATGCAGTTCTGTGACGACTGCGGCTCGATGATGGTCTCTCGCGACGGGGAGATGGTGTGTCAGAACGACGGCTGCGGCGCGACGACCGAACGCGACGAGGCGCTCGCCGCCGAGTTCGAGTCGACCACCGAACAGACCGGCGACGAGGTGATCGAGACGGAGGAGGGCGCGAACTTCGAGGGGAAGCCCACCGCGACCGACGTGGTCTGTGACGAGTGCGGCCACGGCGAGGCGTGGTACACGATCAAACAGACCGGCGCCGCCGACGAGCCGCCGACGCGCTTTTTCAAGTGTAAGGAGTGTGGCCGCCGCTGGCGGGGATACAACTGACCGCGATGCCGCCGGGAGGTCGACGGACTCGGCTCGTCCGCGCGCTCGCCGCCCTTTCGCTCGCCGCGCCCGCGGTCTTCCTCGTCGGCCGCGCCGTCGGCTTCTGGCGCGTCAGGCTCGCGGTCGGGAAGCTGCTCGCGCTGCTGCCCGACGACGGCGCCCCCGATCACGTCCGAGTGCTGCCGCCGCCGGCCGACGAGTACGCCGGAACGCTCCAGACGACCCCCGCTGAGACCCGCGAACAACTCCCCGAGCAGGGCTTCTCCGAGCTCATCCGGGCCTACTTCCACGCGTACGACCGCGACGGGGAGGCCGTCCACGAGGTCGGCAGCTTCGTCCACCGGCCCGAGGGCCTCACCGGCGACTGGCAGGTCCACGTCCGGCTGTTCCCCGCGCCCGACGGCGCCACCGAGGTGTGGGCGCACTGGGAGCGGAACCCGTACGTGGCCCCGCTGGCGCACCTGCGGATGGAGGGGTACGACCCGGCCCGCGGCCAGCGGATGGCGGCCGAACTGATCGATGACCTGCGGTGCGCGCGCGACGACGGGGCGGCGTGAGCCGGCGCGCACCGGCAGTTCGTGCGTTTCAATAACGCGTCACCAACTAACACACGCCATAGCACTGCGTTCTGGCGATTTATTCGAGTTGGACGGAATTGAGCGCGTAAATTCGGCCGAAACGCGGCCGAATCCCGCTGTAGCGTTTGGACGGTTCATAGGGCACGGGGCGGGAGGTGGGGCCACGATGAACACCGAACGCATCGCACTGATCGCGGTGACGCTGGCGCTCGTCGTCGGCGGCCTCGCGACGCTGTTCGCACCGACCGTCGTCGCCGGCCCGGGCGGCGCTCCCGGGCAGGCGGCGGTCACCACCGCCGTCGCCGACGGCGGACTCGGGTCGCTGTTCGGGCTCGCGCTCTGGGGCGTGACGCTCCTCTTCGGCGCGACCGCGCTCGTCTGGTTCGTGTTCGCGGCGGTCGTGGGTGCGGGCCACGAGACGCCGCCGAACGAGTACGGCCTCGACGAGATCCAAGTCCGCATCATGACCGTCGACGCCGTCGAGGTCGTTCAGGAGACCGTCGACTCCCTGCCGGAGGGGCTCGACGACGTTCACGTGATCGCGGAGTCGCCCGTCGACGTGACCGGCGCGACGGTCCACGCCGTCCCGGAGGCGTTCACGTGCGACGCGGTCCGGAAGGGCCGCGCGCAGGAGTGGGCACGGCAGTCGCTCGACTGCGGGAAGGCGTTCGTCCTCTACCTCGACGAGGACAGCGTTGTCGAGTCGCTCGACGGGCTCCCGGACGCTGACATCGTTCAGCTCCGCGAGAAGCCCCGGCTCACGGGGTCGAATCTCAGCTACTTGGCGGACATGTACCGGATGGGCGTCCAGATCGAACAGCGCGCGTTCGCGCGCCTCTCGATTCCCCTGTTCGCGTGGGGCGGCGGCATCGCGGTCCGCAGCGAGGTGGAGGACGAAACCACGTGGGACCGTGAGACGCTCGTCGACGACACCGCGTTCGTCTGGGCGGCCCCCCGCGAGCTCGACGTGACGTTCGCGCTCTCGGACGCGGTCTGCCGCAACGAGGCGCCGCCCTCGCTGTACGAGATCCTCCAGCAGCGCCGCCGCTGGGCGGCCGGGAACGTCCGGGCGTCGACGATGCTCCCCCTGCGCTACGAGCTGTTGACTAGGGTCCGCAACTACGCGTGGGCGCTCTCGCCGATCGTCACCCTGCTCGTCGTCCCGTTGTCGCTTCTGGGCGTGACCATCGCGCACAGCGGGCTGTTCTTCGCCGCGTCGATGGGGCTGGCGCTCTGTACGCTGGGCTGGTTCCTGCTCGGCGTCCGGTACTACGGCGACGACCACCGCCGCTGGGCGCTCGCGGTGCCGCTGGCGCCGCTCATCACCGTCGTCCACTCGATGGGGACGGTCGCTGGGATCGTCAACCCGCCGGAGACGTTCCGGGTGACGACGAAGGTCGGCAGCGAGTAACCGCTCCGAGCGCGGCTACGACCCGTCGCGAAGCCGCGGCCCGAGGAACGCCGCGACCGCCTCGCCGACCTTTCCGCTCCGCCCGACGAAGAAGTGATCGGACTCGAACGCGACCGTCTCGACGCCCAGTTCCGTCGCACGTTCGACCACCGGCTCCCAGTCCGCCGTCGAGTCCCGCGTCGCGTACAGGACGCGGACCGGGACGCCCCGGTCGACTATCTCTCCGAGCGCGTCGACCGCGTCGGTGTCGGGGTTCAGGCGGGCGGTCGGCGCGAGCGCGCAGACGCCCGTCAGCTCGGGCCGCGACGCGGCCGCGACGAGCGCGACCGTGCCGCCGAACGAGAAGCCGAACAGCCCGACGCGGTCGTAGCGCTCGCGCGCCCAGCCGACCGCCCGGTCCGCGTCGGTGGTCTCGCCGTACCCCTCGTCCCAGTCGCCGTAGTCGAAGCGGAGGCAGTCGACGCCGCGGTCGGTCACGGCGTCGGAGACGGCCACCAGCCGCTCGTCGCCTCGGTGGCCGCGCTGCTGGGGATGCGGCGGGCAAGCGACGACGACCGCATCCGCGGACGGCGCGTCGGCCGAGGCGTCGCTCGCGGCCGTATCAAGAGTCGCGCGCACGTCGCGACCGCCGGGGATCAGGACGGTGTCGCTCATCGGGATCGGGCGGTCGGGTCGACGCCCGTCAGGGCACCTGCGTCACGCGATCGACGCCGTCGAGTTCGACGAGGTCGCCCGCGAGCGCCTCCTGATCGACGGTCGCCTCGTAGTAGAATACGATGTCGAATGTGCCGTCGCGGAGGAGCTGCTGGCATTCCCAGACGAACGCCTCGTCGTCGAGCGTCAGTCCTTGGAACTGGTTCGACGAGAAGTCCGTGTCGTCGTTGCCGGCCTCGATGTACGTCTCGCCTTTGCCCGCGTGCTCGGCGATGACCTCGTTGGCGGCGACCGTCAGCTCGTGCATCTCTAGGTCCTCCTCACCCTCGAGATTCGTGTGGACGATACAGCCCACCAGCTCGATGTCGCCGGGCTCTAAGAGGGCCTTCGCGCGGGTGTACAGGTCCGAATCGACGGTCTCGCTCATGTCTCTCCCTTCCGGCTCCCGTAATAAACGGGTGACGGTTCGCGGGGCGGGGTGGCTCCTCGGATCCGACGCGTCTCCGCGGCGCACCGAAGTGAGACGACGACTCCGTTTTAACGGCGAAGCGAGACGACGACGCCGTCCTCGTCGGCGTCGGTCTCGACTAGCCCGTCGTCAGCGAGGTCGTCGACGAGCCCGCGGAGCCACTCGCGACCGTGTTCGCCGTCAGGAGCGTAGTCGACGCGGATTCGGTGCCCAAGCGTATCTAGGCCCATCTCGTCGCGCTCGCCGAGGAGCCGGACGATCCGACCGCGGAACTGCCGCCGGCTCCCCTCGAAGCTGGGCTGTTCGGGCACGTCGGGCGCGGTGAAATCGCCAGTCTGGTACGCGTGGCACCACTCGCGCCACGGGCACCCCGCCTCGTCGCAGCTGGGGCTCTTCCCGCAGGCGACGCCGCCCAGTTCCATGACCGCGTTGTTCCACACCCGCGACTCGCCCGCCGGCATGAGCGCGGACGCGACCCGCTCGAACGCGTCGTTGTCGTCCGAGACGTCGAATGCCCGATACAGCACCCGCTTCACGTTGGTATCGACGACGGCGTCGCCGTTGTTGAACGCGAACGACGCCACCGCGTTGGCGGTGTAGGGTCCGACGCCCATCAGCTCGCTCAGTCCGTCTGGGTCCTCGGGAAACGTCCCGTCGTGGTCGTCCTCGACCTGTCCGGCCGCCTCGTGGAGGTACTTCGCGCGGTTGTTGTACCCCAGCGAGTGGTCGGACCAGAAGGCGACCACGTCGGCTCGATCGGCGGCGGCTAGGTCGGCGGTCGTCGGCCACTCGTCGAGGAAATCCTCCCACGCGGGGATGACCCGGTCGAGCTGGGTCTGCTGGCTCATCACCTCGCTGACGAGGATCTCGTAGGGGTCCTCTGTGCGGCGCCACGGGAACGCGCGGTGGTCGGCCTCGTACCAGTCGACGAGCGTGTCGCGGACCGCGTCGCGGTCGGCGGGGAGCTCCGGCGCGTCCTCGGGACCACCCTCGCCGCTAGCGCCTCCGCCCTCGCTGCCGCCGCTATCGCCCTCGGCGCGGTCGCCCGCACCGTCCGAGTCGGTCATATCCTCGGTCCGGGCGGCGGCGGTTTATCGGTGCTGGTCCCCGTCGGTGCGGGCCGGCGCCATCGTCCGCGGGTCGCGGTCGGGGCCGGGGTACTCCCCGCCGACCGCGTCCGGATACAGCTTCGCCGGGTCGAACACCGTCGCGAACGCGCGCGACTCCCGGACGCTCACGGGGAGTCTGTCGCGTAGCCCGGCCGCTGCCCCCGGCCCGGTCAGCGAGGGGTCGAGGCTTATCACCTGCATCGCGCCGCCGCGGTAGGCGGACGCCAGCGCGGGATGATCGCCCGAGGGCTGCGTGACCGGTTCGCGCCACGCCTCGACCGCGTCGCGCCAGTCTGCCGCTAGCTCCGGCTCCGCGAGGGACGCGATCACCGCCTCGGCGTCGTCGAGGAGCGGGTCGCTGGCGACGAGCGTCGTCCACGCGTGCGACCGGAGCGCGTCGAGCGCCTCACGGGCGTCGCCGCCGAGGAGGAGATCAGCCGCGAGCGCGTCCGCACCGGCGACGACGCGGGCTGGGCTGGGATCGAGGGGGTCGGTCACCTCGTTCCCCTCACCGCCGGAGTCGCCGTCGCCCCCGGAATCGCCACCGTTCCCGTCCGCCGTCGAGCGCACGGCGTCGAGCGCTCGTCGCACGTCCGCCTCGTCGGGGTCGCTGCCGAGCGCGGCCGCGCGCTCGAACAGGTCGCCGAAGGTCATGCTCGCCGGTCGTCGCCGCGGGCGTATCGTCTTTGCGGCCGGACGGAGAGGCCGAACGTTATTGGCCGCCGCGTCGAAGCCCGCCGCGTGACCGATCGCTCCTCCGACGATCCGACCGTCGCCGTCCCGCAGGTCCCGGTCGAGGACCTCGCTGTCGACGCGAACGCGGACCGACTTCGAGATCGGGCCGCCGACCTGCCGAGCGGCGTCGACCTCGCCGTGTTTCCCGAGTACGCGCTCACGGGGTTCGTGGCCGACGAACGGCTCCGGGAGGCCGCGCTGTCCCGGGACGTGGCGCGCGCACGGCTCGAATCCGTCGCCGAGACCGCCGGCTCGGCCGTGGTCGCGGGGTACGCCGAACGGGACGGCGACGCCGAACGGGACGGCGACGCCGAACGGGACGGCGACGCCGTATACAACGCGACCGCGTACGTCCCGCCGGGAGGGTCCTCCGAGGACGGCGGCGGAGAGTTCTCCGCCTACCGCAAGCGACACCTGTGGGACGACGAGGCGGAGTGGGTCGAGCCCGGCGGCGACCGCGTGATCGTCGAGACGCCCGCCGGACCGACCGGACTGCTGACCTGCTACGACCTCAACTTCGTCGCGGAGAGCGCGTGGTTCGCTGAGCGCGCGGTCGACGCCCTCGTCGTCGTCGGCGCGTGGCCCGCCGACCACGTCGCGAACTGGCGGCTCCTCGTCCGAGCGCGCGCGCTCGACGGGGTCAGGTGGACCGTCGGCGCGGGGCGCACGGGAACCGCGGGCGGCGCGCGTCCGGCGGAGGCGGCGACCTACGCGGGCAACTCCCTCGTCGTCCGCCCCGACGGCGCGGTCGCCGCCGAGCTCGGCCGGGAACCGACGACGCTGACCGCGACCCTCGACCGAGACACGCTCTCCGCGCAGCGCGATCTGGTGGGGGCTGTCGACGACATCTGAAACTATTCTTTCCAGTTTCGAAAAAGTAGTTTTCTCAGTAGGAACTATTAAGTAGGTCGCGCGCGTATGTATAGTTGAAATGAGCACCCAGAAGCAGTCACGTCAGCGATACGGCGACGTTCACGAGAGCGAAGCGCTCCGCGTCCCCGAGGAGAAGGCAGAACAGCTCGTCGACGCGCTCAACAGCGACCTCGCGGCGACGTACGTCCTCTACCACCAGGTCAAGAAGCACCACTGGCTCGTCGAGGGCGCCGAGTTCCTCGGCATCCACGAGTACCTCGGCGAGGTCGCGGAGGACCTCGAAGAGGGCGCCGACGTCCTCGCGGAGCGCGCGCAGGCGCTCGGTGGCGTGCCGCTCTCGGGCGGCGCGAACTACGAGGAGCACGCACCGGTGACCCCCGAGGACGCCGACGCCTACGACATCCGGACGTCGCTGGAGCACGACCTCGAGATGTTCGGCGACATCACCGAGCAGCTCCGCGAGCACATCCAGCTCGCCAACAACCTCGGCGACTACAACACCGAAGAGCAGCTCCGTGACATCCTCGAAGACGTCGAGGAACACGGCCACCACCTCGAGCACTACCTCGAAGACGACACGCTCGTCACGAGCGAGACGCTCGAGTAGACCGGCCCCGGCGGACTGCTTCCGGCACGTCCCGACGTTCGATTTTCCGCTTTTTCGCGCTACGTAGCGGCCGCGCAGTCGACCGCGTCACCGATTGTACTCCCGATCGCCTCGCCGATCAGTCGAGGTCCGGGGCCCGCTCGCCCGCGGGGACGACGACCTCCAGCCAGTTCTCTTCCGGCGGCAGCGGACAGGAGAACGTCTCGCTGTACGCGCAGAAGGGGTTGTACGCGAGGTTAAAATCGATCGTGACCGCGTCGCCGTCGGCGAGCTCGCGCTCGGGTGCCAGCTCCATGTACCGACCCTGGTGGTACGTCTGCTGGCCGGTCGTCTTGTCGCGGAAGGGGACGAAGACGGCGCCGTCGTCGCCCTCCTGGCGGTAGCCCGCGAGCGTGTGCTCCGTCCCGTTAATCTCGAGCGCGAAGGTGACGATCCGGAGGTACCGGACCGGGTTGCTCGCGGTCGTCTCCATCTCGACCGGCTCGGGGTCGTCGTGGACGGTGACGGTCGCCTCGACGCGGTAGTCCGGGTTCGGGGGAAAGTAGTCGAGCCCGTCGAACTCGTCCCGGTGTTCCGGGGGGATGGGCGACTGCGGGTGGTCGTCGAAGAACTCGTCCTTCTCCCGGCGGTTCGCGCGGAGCCGCTCGGCGTAGTCCTCGCTCATGCCCGGTCCGACGAGCGCCGGCGGTTTCAGGCTCGCGGTTCCGGCGCCGGTGTCTCTACCGTTGAAGCGGTCGCGACGCCGTCACAGCGCCTGGAGGTCGGCCAGACAGTCGTCGAGGTCGCGGTTCGACGTGGCCAGCGACACGCCGTCGACCCGGGCGAGGTCGGCGGCGTGGTCCCAGAGGTCGCCGTCCTCGATCCCGTGGAGCACGACGGCGTTCGGCGTCGGGCTCACGACCCGCAGCGCGACGAGCGGCGACTCGCCGCGCGTCACCCGGGTGAACACGAGCGCGCGGTTCGTCGACTGGCCGTACAGCCGGTAGAACTCCTCGCTGGAGAGCCGCGTGATCGCCTGGATCGAGTCGATGACGGTGTGGCCGTTCACGTGGTCGTGGTCGCCGCGGACGACCTCCGTCGCGCCCATCGCGTCGTAGAAGTCCGCCAGGGGGACCGCCGTCGAGTACTCGCGGAGGTCGTGGACGATGTCGCTCTCGAACCCGGCCGAGAGCACCCGAGCGTGCTGTCGGAGGCGGCCGCCGCCGCGGCGCTCGTCGATGTCGAGGAGTCCTTCGACGGTCCGCCGGACGACGCCGATCCCGGGGCTCTCGCGCCGGCCGCTCTCGTAGTCGGAGACGACCGACGAGGAGACGCCGAGCTGGTCGGCCAGCTCCGTCTGCGAGACGTCGAAGTCGGTCCGCCACTTCCGGAGCGTCGCGCCCGGGTCGTCGCTCAGCGTTATCTCGCCGGCGATCCGGCGGGAGAGCTCCTCGCGTGCGTCGCTCATGGCCTGAACGGACGACCGAACGCCGCAAAAGGGTACCGTTCGTCGCGCGTCGAAACCGACCGGAGCCCGGCCTGGTCGAGGACGCGGCCGCGGCTCACTCTAAGTACAGCGAGTAGACGATGACCGTGAACCCGATCGCCGTGAGGAGGCCGTCGACGGCGATGCCGACCGCGAGGTCGGCGCCGATAATCTGGTGGGAGACGCCGCCCAACAGCGCCCCGACGGTGACGATGCCGAAGCCGACGCCGAGTTCGCGCAGCGACCGGTCGCCGGTCCGGTCGTACGCGCGGAGCGCGTAGTAGGTGATACTGCCACCGAGCACTAGGATGGCGGTCTTTGCGACGATGATCGTCAGGTCGATGTAGGGAGTCATGTTTCCTCTCGTAGCTCCGACCACAGGTCGGCCAGTCGCTCGTCTCGGGTCCGCTCCGGCCGAGAGAACTCCACGTCGAACTCGCGGCTGCCCGCGTCGCCCTCGTCGCCGTCGCCGATCGAGACGGTGACGGCGTCGAACGACACCGAGTACCGCGTCGTGTGCTGTCCGTCCCGCCGGATGTCGGTCGACTCCGACAGCAGGGAGGCGTCGGTGAGCATCTCCAGTTTCCGGTAGGTCGTCGACAGGGGGATGTCGCACTCCTCGGAGAGTTCGCTCGCGGTCTTCGGCTCGGTGAGCGCCGCGACGATCCGACGGGCCGCGTCGTCGGCCAGCGCGTCGAGCACCTCGTCGACCGACGGCGGCTCCGGCTCTCGCGACGGGTCCCGCACCATGCGTGACGGTTCGGCCCCCGGGACTTAAACCATTGAATTTCCGCCGAGGCGGCGGGGCTCGCGGCCGCCACTCCTCCCTCTTTTGTGTGGCGCCGCCGTACGGCGATACCATGGACACGTGGAAGCGTCGAGTCGGCGGGTACATCGCGTTCGTGGCCGTCGTACTCGTCTCCACCACCGTTTCCTACCGGTGGGGGATGCGGGTGTACGAGAACGACCCGCGCACCCTGATCGAGTCGTTCCAATTCGCGATCGAGATGTTCACGACGACCGGGTTCGGTGGCGACGCCTCGTCGTGGCAGAGCCAGGAGATGCACGCGTTCATCGCCGTGATGGACCTGGTCGGCATGGTGCTTCTCATCGGGGCGCTGCCGGTCGTCGCCACGCCGCTCCTCGAGTCCGCGTTCTCGACGACCGTCCCCCGGTCGCTGGACGCGGACCTGAGCGGCCACGTCGTGGTCGCCTCCGACACCACGCGCTCCGACGCGCTCCTGGACGAGTTCGACTCGGAGGGGGTCACCTACGTCGTCGTCGAACCCGACCCGGACCGGGCGCTGGCGCTGTACGAGGCGGGTCACATGGTGATCCGCGCCGACCCGGAGACGACGGCGGGGCTCGAGAGCGCCCGCCTCGGCGACGCCCGCGCCCTCGTCACCGACCTCTCGGACCGGGTCGACGCGAGCATTGTCCTCGCCGCGAAGGAACTCTCGACCGGCGTCCGCGCGATAAGCGTCGTCGAGGACCCGAGCCGAGAGCGGTACCACCGGCTCGCCGGCGCCGACGAGGTGCTCTCCCCGCGGTCGCTGCTCGGCGAGAGCCTCGCCTCGAAGGTGACGACGGCGGTGCGGACCGACCTCGACGAGGCGGTCGCGGTCGGCGACCTGCGGATCGCGGAGGTGTCGATCCACCACGGGAGCGGCCTCGCCGGATCGACGCTCGCCGGGAGTCGGATCGGCGAGCGCACCGGCGTCGACGTGATCGGCGCGTGGTTCAACGGCGCGTTCGAGGCGGCGCCGCCGCCGGACGCGACGCTGTCTGCGGGGACAGTTCTGCTCGTCTCCGGGACCGAGG
This sequence comes from Halorubrum sp. SD683, assembly GCF_002135045.1. Taxonomy (NCBI): domain Archaea; kingdom Methanobacteriati; phylum Methanobacteriota; class Halobacteria; order Halobacteriales; family Haloferacaceae; genus Halorubrum; species Halorubrum sp. SD683. Next base: position 35,898 of record NZ_NEWJ01000010.1, on the reverse strand, counting down.
GACAGGTGGAGCGGCTCGTGAACCTGACGAACTCGGCGGCCCGCCGGTTCGGCGCGGGCGAGACGGTCGTCATCGGACACGGGCAGGTCGGGAAGACCGTCGCGAACGCGCTCGAATCGGCCGACCTGCCGGTGACGGTCGTCGACCGCGACGGCGCCGAGGCGATCGACGTGGTCGGGGACGCGACGGAGCCGGACACGCTGCGGGACGCCGGCGTCGCGGACGCGCGGACGGTCGTCCTCGCGCTCCCCGACGACACGACGGCCGAGTTCGCGACGCTCGTGGTGCGCGACCTGGCGCCGAACGTGGAGCTGCTCGCGCGGGTCGAGGACGCCGAGAGCGTGCCGAAGATGCACCGCGCCGGGGCCGACTACGTGCTCTCGCTCTCGACGGTGACCGGGCGGATGTCGGCGTCGGCCGTGCTCGCGGACCGAGACGTGCTCTCGCTGGACACCCACGTCGAGGTCGTCAGGACCGAGGCGTCCGCGCTGGTCGGCCGGACGGTCGGACAGGCCGCCGTCCGCGAGACCACCGGCTGTACCGTCATCGCGATCGAGCGGGGCGACGAGCTCGTCACCGACGTGGGCCCGGAGACGCGGGTCGAGCGGGGCGACGAGCTCGTCGTCGTCGGCACCGACGAGGGAGTCCGCGCGTTCGAGCGCGCGTTCGCGTAGAGCCGGGTCGGTTCGCCCGCTCGGCTCGCGGCGCTGACTCGGCCCGCGCCGCGGATTCGAGCGGGCTCGCGGCGCTGACTCGGCCCGCGCCGCGGATTCGAGCGGGCTCTCGCCGCTGCTCCCGCTCGCGCCGCCGGTCTCGGCGCGACGAGTCGAACGGTTCAAGTATTCGCTGGCTGTTCGTATCCGTATGAAAGACCAGGGACGCTCCACGCGCAAGCGGACCGGCGGCCGACTCAAGCACGCCTCGAACAAGAAGCGCCACCAGCTCGGCCGCGAGCCCGCCGAGACGACCGTCGGCGAGACCCGACTCCAGTACATCGACTCCCGCGGCACGGAGAAGAAGGTCCGCGCCCTCTCGACGAACGTCGCGCAGGTCGCCGACGACGGCGAGGTCAGCGAGGCCGAGATCGAGAACGTCGTCGACAACCCCGCGAACGTCAACTACGCCCGCCGGAACATCGTCACGAAGGGCGCCGTCATCGAGACATCCGCCGGCCGCGCACGCGTCACCTCCCGCCCCGGCCAGACCGGCCAGGTCAACGCGGTCCTGCTCGACTGAACGCGGCCTTTCTGAAGGTATTTCAGCCCGCACGCCCACCAGCGACGCGTGTACCTCGGCGTCGACGAAGCCGGCAAGGGACCCGCGCTCGGACCGATGGTCGCGGCGGCGGTCGCCGCCGACCCGGCGGACCTCCCCGCCGGCGTGGACGACTCGAAGCGGGTCGCGCCGGCCAGACGCGAGGAGATAGCGGCAGTCCTCCGGGGCGACCCGGCCGTCGCCGTCGGCGTCGTCCGCGTTGACCCCGACGAGATCGACCGCCCCGACACCGATATGAACACCCTCACCGTCCGCGGTCAGGCGCTGGCGGTCCGGGACGCCCTCGCCGACCTCCCCGCTGGCGTCGCCGAACCGGTCCGCGTCGTCGCCGACGCGGGCGACACCAGCGAGGAGCGGTTCGCGCGGCGGCTCGGCGAGTTCGTCGAGGGCGACGGTGCGGACGGAGCCCGCGGCGACGATGGGGCCCACCCCGCGGTCGACGTGACGGCCGCCCACGGCGCCGACGAGGACGACCCCGTCGTCGGCGCGGCGAGCGTCGTCGCCAAGGTGGTCCGCGACGCCGCGATGGCCGACCTCGACGCCACGTATCCCGACTACGACATCGGGAGCGGCTACCCGAGCGACCCGGCCACGCGAGCCTTCCTCGCCGCGTACGTCGGCGACCACAGGGCGCTACCCGACTGTGCGCGCGAGTCGTGGGCGACCTGTGAGGACGCGCTGGCGGCCGCCGAGCAGTCGGCGTTAGACGAGTTCTGAAAGCGGGCCGGAGCCGCTCGGCGCTCAGCCCTCAGAACAGCCCGGCGATGACCCCGCCGAGCGTCCCGACGATCGTCTCCCACACCGAGAAGCCGGTCGCGATCGCCAGCACCGTGTCCGCGCCGAAGAAGGCGAACAGCAGCGCGGAGCCGAAGTGCGCGAGCCGCATGTCGACCCGGCCGGCGAACGTGTGGAAGAAGTAGGCGTTCGCGAGGCTCACCGGGATGATCGCGAGCATCTCGCCGGCCCAGATGGCCGAAGTCGCGCCGTACTGGACCGCTAGGCCGATGGTGACGAGCTGCGTCTTGTCGCCGAACTCGCCGGTCGCGGTGAGCAGGAAGATGGGGAAGAAGCCGCCGAGCGACCCAGAGTACCTGTCGAGCCGCCCCGGGAGCGAGAGGTCGTCGAACGCGGCCAAGCCGCCGTCGGTGCGCTCCGCTTCCGGGGTCGTCCCGCGCGACGGCGCGGACCGGTACAGCAGGACCGCGAAGACGAAGAACAACACCGCGGTGATCGCGTCCAACACGACCGGCGGGAGCGCCGACTGGAGTGCCTGCCCGAACGCGATCTCCACGGCAGTCCACCCGGCGAACGCCGAGCCGGCGGCCGCGACGACGACCTTGGGATCGTACCGCGTGGAGAGCCCGGCGATCATCAGCTGTACCTTCTCGCCCGGCAGCACCGCGAGCTGCGTCACGAACGCAATCGCGACGATCTCGACGTAGCCGGTCATGCGTCGCCCGCCTCCTGACCGTCGGTCGCGGCGGTCGACTCCGCGGCGCGGCGGACGTACACGCGGTCCGCGACCGCCTCCGGCAGCCCGTGTTCGTCCCCGTCGCTCGTCCGGACGGTGACCAGCCCGAAGGAGGTGATATCGACGACCTCGACGGTCGTTCCGGGCGTTATCTCGGCGTCGACGAGGAACTCCAGCACGTCGGGGTCGCGGTCGCTGACGCGGGCGACCGTTCCCCGTTCGCCCGGATCCAGCGCCGCGACGAGCGTCGTCCCGGCGTCCTCCGGCGTCGAGAGGTCGGCCGGCGGGATCGGGTCACCGTGCGGGTCGGCGGCGGGGTAGTCGAGGACGCGCTCGACCCGACGCGTGAACTCCTCGCTGACGTGGTGTTCGAGCGCGTCGGCCTCGTCGTGGACCTCGGTCGCCTCGTAGTCCAGCTGCTCTGCGAGGAACGCCTCGATGAGGCGGTGTCGGCGGACGACCTCCAGCGCGGCGACCTCGCCCGCGGGCGTGAGCTCGACGCCCGTGTACTTCTCGCGGGAGAGCAGGCCGCGGTCGGCGAGCGTTTCCACCATGCTTGTCACCGTCGCGGGGGTCTTGTCGAGCGAGTCCGCGATCTGCGAGGTCGAGACGGGCGGTCCCACCCGCGACTCGATCCGATAGATCGACTTGAGATAATCTTCGACGGCGTCGGTCGGCATAGACGTTTTTGACCGGTCTAAATTAATAGTTTGTCGGATGCGTTTTCTGTTCTTGCCAAAGGCATAACGAGAGGCGAGTCGAAACGGTGATCTCGAAAACCGTCGCTGTGAGCGATCGGAAACCGATCGAACGTCACATCCGGTCGAGAATTAGGGGTCGCCGACGCGCGGTCGGTCGGCTTATTTTACCGTCAGCAGGCGGCGCAGGATGTCGCCGTACGCTGGCCGGGTGATCAGCACACCGACCAGCACGCCGAGGACGGTGAAGATGGCGAACCCGGAGAGGTCGCCGAGCGACAGCACCATCAGCGGCGACATCGCGATGATGGTCGTGGCCGCGGCCGCGCCGATCACCCAGAACGCCCGCCGGAACCGGGAGTCGAACACTTTCTTCGAGTTCACGTCGCCCTCGCTCATCACCTCGTCGGCGATGATGACGAGGTCGTCGACACCGGTCCCGACGACCGCGATGAAGCCGGCGATCACCGCGAGTTCGAGCGGGTAGCCGAGCAGCGCCGCGAACCCGAGCAGGGCGTACACCTCCGTCAGCGCCGTGACGATCATCGGGAGCGCGACGCGCGGTTCGCGGTAGCGGAGGAACACCATCCCGGCGACCGCCAACACCGAGAGCACGCCGATGACCAGCGAGTACGTCCGGAAGTTCTCACCCTGCGAGGCCGAGATGGACGAGGAAGTCCCCTCGCCGCTGATGTCGAGGTCGGCCGGGAGCGCGCCGGCGCGGAGGTTCAGCGAAATGGTCTGCGCCTCGGCGAACTCGCCCGTCGTGAGCCGGAAGTTCCCGGTGTCGGCCCACGAGCCGGCCGCCATGCTGTCCGCGAGGCCCGGGTCCATCCCGAAGGAGTTGACGACCTCGCCGTCGACGACGAGCAGGAGACACGGGTTCGAGTTCTCTATCTCACCGGTCTCCTCGTTGTATCCGCACCGGTCCGCCCCCGTCTGGTACGCGTCGGCGAAGCCGCGTTGCGCCACGGCGTCTTGGAAGGAGTGCGCCGGCGACTGGCCGTTCTCGGCGGTGTTGCGCACCGTGACCGGGACGTACGCTCCGGTACCGCGGTCGCTCTGGGCCGCGGTCCCGATCGTCTCGAAGTCGCCTTGGGTCAGCGTTCCCTCCTGAACCGCGGTGCCGTTTCCGTCCGGGTACGCGATGTCGATCCGGACGGTCCCGCGCTCCTCGAGGAGGTCGATCACTTCTTGCCGGCCTTGCCCCGGCACCTCGACGAGGATGAAGTACTCCCCGGTGATCGACTGGATCTGTTGGACGCTGCCGCCCGAGAGGCCCGCCTCGTTGATCTTCCCCTGGATGACGTTCATCGTCTCGTCGCGCGTCTCCTGCGTGACACCCGACCGAACCTCCGCGTACTCGTAGCCCGCGGCGTCCATCGCCGCGCGGAACTGGGACTCCGTCACGGACGGCTTCGTCACCTCGACCGCGCCCTCTTCCGGAACGACGCCGACGTTTCGGACGGAGGCGTTGTCCAGTTCGGCCGCGACCGCGTCCGCGACGCTCTCGGGCGTGTCACCGCCGAACGCGACATCCGTCGCGGTGTATCCCGAAAGCGGCGCGCGGACCCGCGTCCCGCCCGCCAGATCGAGGCCGTACTGGAGGTTCGTGACCCCCTGCTGGGCCTCGCTGACGTTCTCCCCGGGCGCCGGCTCCGGCCCGAACCCGGGAGCGAAGAGCGCCACGGACGACCCGATCACGACGACGACGAGCAGCAGGATTCGCCAGTTCTTCTTGATCGGTTCGAGCATTACCGCGCCACCCCCTCGAACTTGTACCAGCGAAGCAGCGAGACGTTCATCAGGTACGTGTTCATCAGGTCGGCGCAGAGCCCGACCGCGAGGATGATCCCGATGTCACGGAGGAGCCCCACCCCGAACACCGAGGCGCCGATCGCCATCACGACCATCGCGGCGATGGAAGTGAGCGTCATCGTCACCCCGGTCCGCATCGCGCGGCTCACGGACTCGTAGAACTCGCCGGTCCGTCGCAGCACGGAGTCGTTCAACAGGATGTCCGAGTCGACGCTGTATCCGATGATCATCAGCAGCGCCGCGATCGTTCCGAGCGTCATCTGGATGCCGAGGAGGTTCATCGCCGCGATCGGGATGACGAGGTCGGAGAATGCGGACGCGACGACCGCCAGCGAGGGGACGAACGTCCGGAACAGCGCGAACACGAGGACGCTCATCCCGAGGAACGCGATCGCCACGCCGATGATGGCGGTCCGCGCGGTGTCGCTCGCGAAGCTCGGCGACACCTGATCGACCGCGGTCGTGGTCAGTCCCGCCGCCTCCGCCTGGTCTTGGAGATCGTTCGCGAGCCCCTCCGGATCGTCCTGTGACGCCTGGAACGTGACGACGACGACGTCGTCGCCGGGGATCGTTCGGACCGAGTCGGGCTCCCGCTCGAAGGCCGTTTGGATCTGCTGTTCGACGTCGCCGCTCGCGTCGTCCGCGACTCGCAGCTCGACGCCGCCGGTGAACTCCAGTCCCAGGTTCGCGGGCGCACCGGTGGCGACGACCCAGCCGCCGATGATCGCCAGCGCGAGGACCAGAAACGCGAGCGGCACCGCCGCGAGCTGCCGGTTCGAGTAGTCGGTGTAGTTGACTTCCGGCACCTCGATCGCTACCATAAATACCGCTTCCTCCGCGGGCGCGAATAAGCCTTCTTATCTGGTGGGCCGACGGCGGCGACCGAGGCTGTAACCCCCCGCGTTACGGGAGGTACCGCACGGCGACGACGCCCGGCTCCGATCGGATCTCGACGCGGTTCACGCCCAGTCGGGCGGCGCGCGAGAGCGTCCCCTCCCGGTCGTCGATCACGTCCGCGACCGCCGCCTCCGTCTCCGACTCCGGCGGGGTCAGCACGTGGACCTCGCCGACGCCCGCGCGCTCCTGCCGGGAGAGCTCTCCCGTCGAGGTCTCCGCGGCGAGTTCGCGCTCGTGAACGGTCGGCGGCTCCGGGCTCTCCTCTATCGAGAGCGCGCGGCGCGCGTCGACCTCGACCACCTGATAGGTGACCTCCATCGGCGGGTCGGGGGCGACGGTCGCCTCGACGGCGTCGTCGACGTCGAGGCCGGGGTTCGAGCTCAGCGTGTGAACCTGTCCGTCGTGGACGTCTTTCAGCACCGCCGAGTCGCTCTCGACGTGCGTGACGAGGAACGTGCTCTCCTTCTCGTCGGTCATTGCGCCCGGCTAGTCGCTCTGACGACTTCCGGCTTTCGAGCCGCGGCCACGGGCCGTCGTTTCACGCCGGCCCGCCGGCGTCGCCCGACGCGTCGCCGTCGACGGCCGCGCCGTCGTCAGTCCCGCCGCGGAGTCGAAAGTGCGTCGCGAAGACGGCGAGCGCGGCCGCGACGGGCGGGACGAACCCCGCCAGCTGCGGGAGCGCGTACAGCGCGTTGACGAGGACGGAGCCGCTCGGGTCTCGGAGCCCCTCGGGCGCCGAGATGACCATTCCGAGGTACAACGAGAGCAGGAACAGGAAGCCGGCGACTCCCATCCACCGGTCGTACGTGGCCGCGACCCGGTCGCCGCGGCGGTGGCGCCGGGCGACGAACAGTATCGGCGCGAGCAGCGGGCCGACGGCGCCGAGCCCGGCGACCACGAACAGCGACCGCGAGAACAGGAACGTCCCCCCTTGCGCCGACACGGTCTCGCCCATCCAGACGACCAGGGCGAGAGTGACGACGAGCGCGACGAACCCGGCCGCCAGCGCGCCGAGCGCGGCGTACGCCCGCATCGTCCAGGACTCGGTCGCGCGGAACGCGTACGGGATCGCGCCGAACACCCCGCGGTAGGCGTCTGCCATCGACTCCGATAGGGGCGTCAGCGAATTAAACCCCTCGTCGTCGGGAAACCATTTATACGCGCGACCGGATCCCCCTGACGTGGGTCTCTACGACACGTATCTCGCGACGCGCCACCGTCTCCACGACGCCGAGCCGCCGGCGCACGTCGCCCTCGTCCTCACGGAGCGGGACCTCCTCGCCGACGGCGCGTTCGACACGCTGTCGTCGGCCATCGGCTGGGCGTTCGAGTACGGCGCGGAGCGCGTCACTGTCTCCGTCTCCGTCCTCGACGGGGCCGTGGCTCCGACGCTGATCCGCGAGCTCCGCCGGCTCGATGTCCCCGCGGAGACGGTGGTCCGCGGCCCAGACGCCGACGCGCCGGGGGAAGCGGGAAGCGACCTCGGCGGCGACTCCGCCGCGGGCGACACCGACGCGCCGGTCCGGATACTGGTCGGCCTCGGCGGTAAGGCGGAGTTCGCCGGCGCCGTCCGCGAACTGGCGAACGACGTCGCGGCCGGCGAGATCACGCCGGACGCCATCGACGAGGCCGACGTCTCGGAGCGGCTGCTATTCCCCGAAGAGCCCGACTTGGTCATCAAGACGGGCGCCGAGCGGCTCTCCGACTTCGCAATCTGGCAGTCCGTGTACGCCGAGCTCTACTTCACCGACGTGAACTGGCGCGACTTCCGCAGGCGGGAGTATCTCCGCGCGGTCTTGGACTTCCAGGACCGACAGCGCCGGTTCGGCCGCTGACGCGCTCGAACCGCGGCCGTCGAGTTCCGCTACCAGACGAACGCGAAGAGCGCGGTGAACGTCACCAGCGCGCCCACCGTCGAGAGGATCGGCACGACGTTCTGCATCAGCACGACGCGCGCGCTCGTTCCCGGGTTGAACAGGTCCGACGCCGAGGGGACGTCGCTCGCGTCGCCCTCCCCGATCGCCGGCATCTCGTCGGCCGTCAGCGCCCCGACGGAGACCGTCGGTTCCTTCTCGCCTTTGATCCCCTGTCGGACGGTCACCGTGCGGGTCGCGCGCCCCCAGCCGAGCCCGACGATCGACATGGTCGCGATGATGACGAACGACGCCGGAATGCCGACCGCGGAGAGGCTGATCACGATCCCGGAGGAGACGACCGCGACGACGATGGCGGCCGTCAGCGGGAGGTCGGTGATGTCGTTACCGAGCGTGTCGAGCGTCCGTCGGGCGATGGTGAACGCGCCGACCGCGACGGCGGCGCTGCCGAGGAGGATCATCGGCGTCATCTCCACGCCGTCCAGCGCGACCAGCGGCGCGATGGCGTTCGCGATGTTCGAGGTGCCCGAGGAGAACGCCATCAGGCAGCCGATCGCGATGACGACGACCCCTCCCGTCAGCTCGCGTCGGGTCGTGTTCGGGCCGAGGGTCGGGCGCGGTATCGGCCCCGACCGGTCGAACTCGAACAGCGCACCCTCCGTGCTTTCGATCGCCACCCAGCGGTCGATCGCCGAGTAGAAGTAGCGGCCGACGACGCCCGAGACCCAGAACCCGATGATCGGCGCGACGAGCCACCAGATCGCGATCTCGCCCATCACCGCCCAGTCGAGGGTGTTCGTCGCGATCCCGAGCCCGGCGATGGAGCCGACCGCCGTCATCGACGTCGACGCCGGGACGCCGGCGAAGTTGCCGACGAACAGCGCGCCGCCGATGAAAAAGAGGACGATGATGCTCGTCTCCAGCGTAAACACGTTCGCCCCGGTGACGAGGTCCTCGCCGAGCGTCGTGACGACGCGCTGGCCCAGTGTCCCCGCCCCGACGAAGAAGAACACCGACATCAGCCCCGCCGCGCCGGCCTTCGATAGCACGTCCGCGCCGACCGCGGGCCCGAACGCCGGTCCCGTCGTCGCCCCGCCGATGTTGTATCCGACGAACGCCGCCACCGCGACGCCGACGAGAAGAAGAGCTTCGACCATATACGAGAACAGACGACGCACGCGCTGTTAAACGGACGGGGTCCGTCCGCGTCGGCACCGGCCCCCTGCCCTCGCGTCGCCGCCGACCCCTGACACGAGTGCGACGCGGCGGACGGCTACCCGCCCAGGAAGTCCTGTCGCACGCCCTCGTCCGCGAGCAGTACGTCGCCGCGGTCGGTGTAGCGGTTCTCGCCGTTCACCAGCACGTACCCGCGGTCGCAGCGGCGCAGCGCCTCTTTCGCGTTCTGCTCGACCATCAGCACCGCCGTCCCCCCATCGTTGATCCTGTCGATCCGGTCGAACATGTCGGAGACGAGGTCCGGGGCGAGGCCGGCCGAGGGCTCGTCGAGCAGCAGAAGGTCGGGGTCGAGCATGAGCGCTCGCCCCATCGCGACCATCTGCCGTTGCCCGCCGGAGAGGGTTCCGGCCTTCTGCTCGCTGCGCTCCCTGAGGATCGGGAAGCGGTCGTAGATCGTCTCGATCTGGTCTTCAGGCACCTCGTCGAGGATGTACGCGCCCATTTCGAGGTTCTCGCGGACGCTGAGTCCGGGAAAGACGTTGTCGTTCTGCGGGACGAAGCCGACCCCCTCGCGGATGATCTGTTCGGGCGCCAGCCCGTGGATCGGCTCCCCCTCGAACTCGACGGTCCCGCCCATGTGGGTCGTGAGCCCGAAGACGGTCTTCATCACCGTCGACTTCCCGGCGCCGTTCGGCCCGACGACGGTCACGTACTCCCCGTCGGCCACGTCAAGGACCACGTCGGAGAGGATCTGGAGGTCGCCGTACCCGGCGTCGAGGTCGCGCAGGCGAAGGATCGCGTCGCCGTCGATCGCGTGGTCGGTGCCGGCGGTGGCAGTCGCGTCCGAATCACCGGCTTCGCTCGCTTCCGTCTCGGCGGCTGTCGTCTCCGCGTCGTCCGCCGCTGCGTCGGCCGTCATAGCTCCTCACCCAGGTACGCCTCGATGACCCGCTCGTCGTTCCGTATCTCGTCGCCGGTCCCCTCGGCGAGCACGCTGCCCTGATGCATGACGATGACGCGTTCGCAGTTCTCCATGATGATGTCCATGTCGTGCTCGACGAGTAGGAAGGTGTAGCCGTCCGCGCGCAGGTCGTGGATCCGGTCGAGGAGCTTCTCCTCTAAGGTCGGGTTGACCCCGGCGAGCGGCTCGTCGAGCAGCACCATCTCGGGGTCGGTCATCAGCGCCCGGGCCATCTCCAGCAGCTTCCGCTGTCCGCCGGAGAGGTTCCCCGCGTGTTCGTGCGCGAGGTGATCGATCTCGAAGAACTCCAGCGTCTCCCACGCCCGCTCGCGGAGCGCGGTCTCCTCCTCGACGACGGCGCCGCGGAGCCCGGGCGTCACCGCGCGGATCGCGGACTCGCCGAGCTGCCCCTGCGGCGCGAGCATGAGGTTCTCCAAGACGGTCATCTCGGAGAGCTCGCGGGCGATCTGGAACGTCCGAACCAGCCCCTCCCGCGCGATCTGGTGCGGTTTGAGGCCGGTGATCTCCTCGCCCTCGAAGTACACCGACCCGCCGGTCGGCTCGTGGACCCCGGTGATACAGTTGAATGTCGTTGACTTGCCTGCGCCGTTCGGCCCGATGAGCCCGGTCAGCGAGCCGGACTCGACCTCGAAGGAGGCGCCGTCGACGGCGGTGACGCCGCCGAAGCGCTTGACCAACCCCTCCACGCGGAGCGGGGGTGTCCCCGAGGGAGACCCCGACGGGACGTGTTTCGCCGCCTCCTCCACCTCGCTGTCGTTCGCCTCGGGCTCGCCGATCGTTCCGTCCGTCGTCGCGGTGACGGGGTCGGTGGCGGCGACGTCTCCCGGGTTGGGCGCGTCCGCGTCGGTCTCGGCGGAGTCGCTCGGGTCGGGGGCGTCGCTACTCATCGCTCTCACCTCCGGCGGGCCGCTCGGAGAGGTCGACGGCCGCGGCCGTCTCGATCCGGTCGCCGAGGATCCCCTCGGGCCGTCGGTGGATGATGAACACCAGCACGAGCCCGAGGAAGACGAACTGGAGCGGCGCGACGTTCTCGGTCGCGTACGCGAGGAACGTCACCGGGTCCAGCGAGGCGACCGCGTCGGCGAACGACGGCGGCGTCTGCGCGTCGATGAGTCCCCGGACCGTCCCGCCGACGCGGCGGGGCCCCTCGAACAGTACCGCCGCGAAGACGATCCCGCCGAGGACGGAGCCGGTGTTCGACCCCGACCCGCCGATTATCACCGCGATGAACACGTAGAAGGTGAGGAGCGGCCGGAACTGCGGCGTCGGCGAGACGTTGCCCTGGCTACCGAACCAGAGGATGCCAGCGAGCCCCATCAGCGCGCAGCCGATGACGAACACCTTGATCTTCACGAGGTTCACGTCCTTGCCGAGCGAGTCGGCGACGAGCTCGTCCTCCCGGATCGCCTTCATCGTCCGGCCGAACGGCGAGCGGCCGAGGCGTTCGAGCAGGAGGTAGAAGCCGACGAGGAAGGCGGCGAGGACGGCGATGTACCCCCACCCAATGAGGATCGGCTGCGAGATGCCGAGGCCATCGCTCCCGAAGACGCCGAAGACGAGGTCGCCGAACGCGGTCGGCGTCCCCGCCTGCCCGTCGACGAGGAACAGGTCGCGGACCGGGTTGTCCGGCATCCCCATCCCGCGACCCCCGCCCGTTCCGGCGCCGATCGTGTCGCGCAGGAAGTTGTCGAAGGCGCTCGACTGGAGCGACAGGCGGACGATTTCCGAGAGGCCGAGCGTCACGATGGCGAGGTAGTCGGCCTTGAGTCGCAGCGCCGGCAGGGCGGCGACCCCGCCAAGCAGCGCCGCCATGCCCATTCCGGCGACGATGCCGACCGGGAGCGGCAGTCCGAGCCCGGGCGGCCCGAAGGCGGGGTCCGGCGAACGGACGACCATTCCCATCGTGTACACGCCGACGGCCATGAACCCGGCGACGCCGATGTTGAAGAGGCCGGTGTACCCCCACTGGAGGTTCAACGCGAGCGCGGTGAGCGCGTAGACGAGCCCGAGGAACGTCAGCGTCTCTAGGAGTCCGACGACGCTGTTGAGCCCGTCGGTGAACGTCAGCAGCGTCGCCGCGGCGTAGATCGCGAGCAGCGTCCCGACCACGAGCCCGAGGTCGCTCTCGCGGGCGGCCTCGACCAGCGCCGCCGTCGCGCTCTCGGGCGCCTCCGACCCGCCCGCGGACGGCCCGGAGGCGGAGCCGCCGGGTGCGTCGGCGTCGCTCATGCGGTCGTCACCCCGCCGAACAGTCCCTCTGGGCGCAACAACAGCATCAGGATCATCACGGCGAACGCGGCGGCCTGGTTGAAGTCGGAGGGGATCCAGATCGTCGAGGTGGTGAACACGACGCCGATGACGAGGCCGCCGACGATGGCGCCGTACACCGAGCCGATCCCCCCGAGGATCACGGCCGCGAAGATGAGGAGCAGGAGGAGCCAGCCGAAGTCGAACTGGATCGTCCCGCGGAGCAGCACGTAGAGGTAGCCGGACGCCCCCGCGAGCCCGCCGCCGATGATCCACGTGGCGGTGACGACGCGCTCGGCCGGGATGCCGGTGATGAGCGCGAGGTCCTTGTTGTCGGCCATCGCCCGCATCGCGGTGCCGAGCTTCGTGTGCTGGAGCATGCCGTGTATCGCGAGCATCAGTCCGACCGCGGCCACGAGGATGGTGAGCTCGTGCGCGTTCACCGAGAGCCCGAGCGGGTCGAACGCGAGGTTCGACGCGTCGACGCTGGCGGTCACGCCGCGCCGGTCGGAGCCGTACCCGAACTGGAGCAGGTAACGGACGATGAGCGCCGCGCCGATAGAGGCGATGAGCAGGGAGATCCCGTCGCGATCCCGCATCGGCTTGTAGAACGCGCGGTCGAGCGCCACCGCGAGCAGCGCCGTGACGACGAACGCCGCGACCAGTCCGACGAGGATCGCGCCCGGCGTCGTGAGGATGTGCGCGCCGATGTCGCCCGGCGAGGCGTTCCCGGCGTCGCGGACCGTCAGGAGCGCGCGGACCGGGATGTCGCCGAGGCCGGCGATCAGGAACGCGACGCCCCACCCGGAGAACGCGCCGACGCTGACGAGGTCACCGTGCGAGAAGTTCGCGAACGAGAGGATGCTGTACGTCATCGAGAGGCCGATCCCCGCGAGCCCGATCACGAGGCCGATCACGACCCCGTTCCAGAGGTTCGAGCCGAGCCGGTCGACGGAGAGCGACCCTCCTATCGGGCCGAGGCCGACACCCGCGAGCTTCGCCGCGAGGTCGACGAGGAGCAGGCCCGCAAGGAGGACGACGAAGAGAAGCCCCGGCCGGGCCCGCGCCGCGTCGACGATCGACGAGTCAGTTGTTCCCATGTGTACGTCTCACTGACACAGGGTGGATCACCGAGCGGTAAATAACTCGCTGTTCGGACAAACATCGATACCTCGAAAGCGCCTGACAGCTGTCACCCCCCGCCGCGTCCCGAACGCGGCCTCAGTCGCCGCCCGCGGCCCGCGCCCGACGCCGCGCCGCCTCCGGCGAGCGGCCCTCGCGCAACAGCGCCTCGACGAACAGCTCGCCGGCCTTGTACGACGACCGGACCATCGCGCCCGACGCGCAGTAGAGGAAGTCGAACTCCTCCTCGGCGACCCGCCGCCACGTCTCGAAAACGTCGGGGTGGACGTACTCGAACACGTCGAGGTGCGAGCGCGAGGGCTGGAGGTACTGGCCGAAGGTGACCACGTCGACGCCGACCTCGCGGAGGTCGCCGAGCGTCCGGTACACCTCGTGGTCGTACTCGCCGACGCCGAGCATGAGGCTCGTCTTGGTGTGGATGTCGGACCTCTTGTCGACCCGATCGAGGACGGCGAGCGACTGCTCGTAGTTCGCGCGGCGGTCCCGGACCGGCCACTGGAGGCGCTCGACCGTCTCGACGTTGTGGGCGATCACGTCCGGCCCGGCGTCGATGATGCGATCGATCGCTTCCGGGTCGCCCTGAAAGTCCGGGATGAGCGTCTCGACGAGGATCTCGGGGTCGCGGCGCTTGATCGCCCGGATCGTCTCGGCGAAGTGCGCCGACCCGCTGTCGGCGAGGTCGTCGCGGTCGACGGACGTGAGGACGACGTAGTCTAACCCGATCTCCGCGACCGCGTCCGCGACGTTGGCGGGCTCGTCCGGGTCGAGCGGCTCCATCCCGCCCGTCTCGACGTCGCAGAAGTTACAGCCGCGCGAGCAGCGGTCGCCCATCAGCATGAACGTCGCCGTGCCCGGGCCGTCGTTCCCCGACCAGCACTCGCCCATGTTCGGGCAGTTCGCCTCCTCGCAGACCGTGTGGAGGTCGTGCTCGCGGAGGGTGGACTTGATCTCCGTGAACCGACTCCCGGACGGCGGGCGCGACTTCAGCCAGTCCGGCTTCCGGCGGCCGCGTGACATGGATGATCCTTAGCGTCCGAGCGCAAAAGGATGCGGGTCGCCGAGGCGGCCCGGGGTCTCGCCGACCGCGGGTTCACGCCTCGGGACCGCCCCGGCTCATGCCTCCGGGACAAACACGTTCATCGACGGCGTCTGGATCCCTTGGAACTTGTTCTTCCAGTTGTACGCGATGTTCAGCACGCGCCGCCGGTCGCCCGGCGGTCCCGTCACCACGCTCACGGAGGTCCCGTCTTCCGGGATCTCGACGCGGGTGTCCCGCCAGTCGAACCCGGCGAGCAGTTCCGAGGGGTTCTCGACCGACACCGTCCCGCTGTTCCTGTTCACCTCGTAGAGGCGGTAGGCGTCGGCTTCGAGCAGCCGCTTGATCTCTTCAAGGTCGTCGTCGAAGTGTGCTTCGAGCGCGTCGGCGGTGTGGTAGCCGCAGACGATCAGGTGCGCGAACGTCTCGACGTTGCGCGGGTTCTGCTCGGCCTCGCGGAGGTGGTCGAAGTACGCGAGTTTCTCCTCGCGGTCGAGGTCGAGGATCGCGTTGACGATCCGGGCCGCCTCGCGCTCCCTCTCCGTCGCGTCCGAGTCCGCGAGGACCTCGTCCGCCCGCGACCCCGTGTTCTGCCCCCGCGAGACGTCGAGGACGTTCTTGAGGTGTTTCGCGCGGTCGTACACCGCCGACTTGTACGACCAGTCGCGGACGTCGTCCGGGTAGCCGTCGAACTCGCGAAGGAGCGCCTCGCGGTCCTCGGGGAACCTGATCTCCTCGCGGAAGTCGCTCCACGCCGTCGCGTCCTCGAAGAGCCCGAACTGCGTCAGCGTGTCCTGCCCGAGGTTCGCCCGCGTGCCGCCGCTCGCGACGAACTTGGCCTCGACGAACGTCTCCCCGTCGGGCGACTCGACGATCAGATCGCCCAGCGAGTCGTAGGAGTTGCCGGCGTGGCGAACCGCGGTCAGGTCGGGGAAGTCGCTCCGGAGCCGATCGGCGAGCGCCTCGCCGAGATCGGGTCGCCCCCGCTCTTCGAGGTCGGCGTCCGGCTCCGCGCCGTTCGCGAGCTGCGCCGTCAGCTTCTCCGTGGCCTCGACCCAGCCGCGCTCGTGTTTGCCCATGTGGCTTGTCGGTCGGCGACGGGAAATAAAGGAACCGCGTACTGGCGGCGAGCTCCCGACCGCCGTCGGTCGTCGGATAAACCGTGCCGCGAACGAGGTGCGTTTAATTCGGTCGCGTCCGAACGGCCGGCCAACGGCGTGTGTAAAAATGGATGAGGTCGCCCCCGGGCTCCTCGTGGGGACGATGTCGGACGCCGAAGACGAGTCGCTGCTCCGGCGCCGCGGCGTCGACGCCGTCGTGTCGCTGACGTACGACGACCCGGACACCGGCGCCGTCGCTCGCGTCGACGCGCCGATGACGGACGGGCCGCGAAACGAGTACGAGGCGTTCGCCGCCGCCGCGGAGACGGTCGTGGAGCGGCGCGAGGCCGGACAGCGCGTCCTGGTTCACTGCTCGGCCGGCGCCTCCCGCAGCCCGGCGGTCGCCGCGGCGGCGATGGCGCGACTGACGGACAGGGGCCTCGACGAGGCGTTCGAGCAGGTGCTCGCGCGGCGATCCGAAGTCGACCCGCACGACGCGCTGGTCCGGCGGGCGGCGACGTTCGTAACCGAAGGTAGCGAATGAGCGGCGAGGTCGCAGGAAGAGCCTAGGCCGAGATTTGAACTCGGGGTCTCGTCCTTACCAAGGACGCGCTTTACCGCTAAGCTACCCAGGCACGCACTCAGTCGTTGACCGGATTCGACTTTATGGGTTTCGATCCGCGGGCGCGACGTCCGGGAATCGGGACCGGTTCCGGCGTCGTCCCCGATCCGGTCACCGATCGGTCGCGCTGACGGCGCGATCCGAGATATCGGCGATACGGTCGGCGGTCGTCTCAGGTAGCGCCCGGCCCGCGGGCGGGAACTCGCCGTCGCAGTCGGCCGCGAGGTCGCGGGCGTACGCGAGGAGTTCCTCGGGCGGGTCGCCGCCGACCGCCGTGGTCCCGGCGACGACGGCGAGTTCCAGCGCGTCGACCTCCAGGTTGCGGTCGAGCCCGACCGCCGTCTCGGCGTCCGTCCCCTCGCGGTCGCGGAGCGTCTGGTCGCGGCCGAACGCGCGCACCACGTCGACCGCGGGGCGGGCGGCGTCGGTACACGCCAGGAGCGAGAAGCCGCGGGAGACGAGCACGTCGGCAGCGAGGATGTCCATGTCCGCGTCGATGTCGGCGGCGGTCGGCGCGGTCACCCACGGCTCCTCGCGGGCCACCGTACGGGTGAGCCGCAACCCCTCGTAGATGAGCTGTACGCCGGCGGCGCGATCGGTCACGTCGCCGAGCTCGACGTCGGGGTCGAGCGCGCGAGCGGTGACCAGCGCCAGCACGCCGGGGGTCACCGCCGCCTCGCCGATTCGCGCGTCGAGGGCCTCGCGGAGCTGTTCGGGCTCGACGTCCGCGAGCGCCTCGCGCGCGGCGTCACGCGCTCGCGCGGCATCGTCCATTGGTAACCGGTAGACGAGCGAAGGGCAAAGACCTTTGGAAACGAACGGGATTCCGTCCCGTGATCCGAACCCGAACCGACGGCGACGTGCGCGTCGTCACGCTCGACCGCCCCGAGGCGCGCAACGCGCTGCGCCCCGCCGACCTGACCGCCTTGCGCGAGGCCTTCGAACCGCCCGCGGCCGGCCCCCGGGCGCCGGTGACGTACCTCCGCGGCGCGGGCGACGCCTTCTGCGCCGGCGCCGACCTCGACGCGGTCGCGGCGCTCGACGACCCAGAGACGTTCGCGCGGCGGGGCCAGCGCGTGGCCGCCGCGATCGAGGACTCTCCGTCGGCCGTCGTCTGCGGGGTCGACGGTCCCGCCCGCGGCGGCGGCGTCGAACTGGCGCTGGCGGCGGACGTGCGCGTCGCGACGCCGCGGGCGACGTTCGCCGAGCCGGGGGTCTCCCTCGGTCTGTTCGGCGCGTGGGGCGGAACGGTGCGACTGCCGCGGGTGATGGGCGAGGGGGAGGCGCTCGACGTCGCGCTCTCGGGACGGGTACTTGACGCGGAGGCCGCCCTCCGGACCGGGCTCGTCTCGCGCGTCGTCGACGACCCCAGATCTGTGGCCGACGAGATAGCGGCGGGCGAGGCCGACGCGCTGGCAGTGATCAAGCGCCGGCTCCGCGACCGTCGGGACGACGGGGCGCAGGAGCGCGCGGAGGCCGCGGCGTTCGCCGACCTTCACGACGCCCACGCCGACGAGATCGCGCGACAGCGCGAGCGGTGAGCGGGGAGATCGCGGCGTCGGCGTCGCTCCGCCGTCCCGGGTCGCGTTGGGTCGCGTATCGTTTCTGGCGGACTGCGAAGGCCCGGAACCACGATCCCACGGCCGCCGGCTCCGCGTTTCTAAACGTATCCGAAAGCAAAAACGTTCCCCGTTCTACCGCGCTACGGATAGGTTCTGTGACCGCTGTCCGGATCCGCTCGTTCGCCGGGGTGGTACATACTGGAGTCGGGAGGGAGGCGGCGACGCTCACCCCGACGGGAGCGCCCGACACGCGTCCGACGGGCCGGACAGTCGAGTTCCTCAATAACAACTATTTATTATGTATGTTCAGAATGTCACTATCATGGTCTCGCGTCGAGAGTTCCTGAAGACGTGTTGTGCCACAGGAATAGGGGCCACTTTCGCCGGACGAGCCGCCGGCACGGACGTACCGGTCGGCCGGGCGTCCATCCGAGCCACGGGCGACGTCTTCCTGAGTGGAACTCACATGTATCAGTTCGACTCGGCAAACTCGGGACACGCCCCGAACCTCCGGCACGCGAGGCGTGACGTAGACGTCCAGTGGCAGCTGTCTCCCGAAGGGACCGTCGAGTCACCACCCGTAGGCGTGGGGAAGACGGCCTACGTGTGTTGTTCGGACAGCGGGCCGAACGTGTACGCGATCGACACGACCACGGGCGAAACTGTTTGGAAGCGGGCCGCAGACGGGAGTCGGATAACGGGTGCGCCGGCCGTCGCCGGCGGCAATTTGATCATGGGAACGGCGAGCGGGAACGTTTTCGCGTTCGATCTGAGCTCCGGCGAACAACGGTGGCAGCAGAACGCCTCGGGCTCGATCTATCGTTCGCTCGTCGTCGACGGCTCGACCGTCTACGCGGGCGGTGGCGGCACGATCGACGCCTTCTCGGCGACCGACGGTTCGAAGGTCACCACGTACCGAGCGACGACACCGCCGGCGATCGCGGACGGGTCGCTCTTCGCCGGGAACGGTCGAAGCGTCGTCGCGTACGACCTTGAGAGCGGTGAGCAGGAGTGGTCCGTCGAAATCGGAGCGGAGATCATTCAGACACCGACCGCCACCGCGGACCAGGTGTTCGTCGGCGGTGACGACGTGAACGTGTACGCCCTCGATGCGTCGTCCGGGGACGTGAACTGGACCCACGACGCAGACTTCCACGCCGGCGTCCATTCACTCAACCACTCGTTCGCACTGGCGTTCGATCAACTCCACGTCTCGACCGGGCGGGACACCCTCGGACTAGACCCGGAGACCGGGGAAGTGGTCAGCAGTCGGTCCGGGCGACGGTCTGACGTCGCCGGCGCACCGATCGCTACCGCAACAACGCTGATCTGGGCGTACGAATCCGGAGAGGTGTCTCTCTCCGGGATATTCGAAGTGGACGGGACGATTCCCGCTTCTCCCGGCGTTACGAACGGGCAAGTTATCGTCCCGACCCGAGGGACTGTCTACGGGCTCGGAAACGGGAACGAACCGCCCAGCGCCGCCTTCAAGTACGCTCCGTCGCCCGCGGAAGCGAACGCCACCCTCACGTTCAACGGCGAACCGTCCACCGACGGTGACGGAGAGATCGCCGAGTATCGTTGGCGATTCGGACCGGACGGGACCACCGTGACCAGGTCGACGGTCGAGTACGCGTTCGAAGAGCCCGGAGAGTATCCCGTTACGCTCGAAGTGATAGATGACGAGGGAGCTACTGACACCCGGACGGAGCGCGTCGAGATTACCGAAGCAACGCCACAGACCAACGCGACCGAGACCACGAACACCACCGAAGGGAGTGGCTCGGAAGGCCCCGGCTCGGAGCAAAGCGTCGGCGACGGCAGTTCCTCTTCCGACCAGTTCAGCGCTCTCCCGTTCGCCGGGATACTCGCCGTCGTCAGTGGATTCGGATACGCTGCCTATCGACGGTCGCGAGACGACGAAGAGTAATCACCAGATCGCAGCCCTCTCCGCGGTCGGTATAGACACCGCATTCCCGGGGAAGACACGGTCGCGGCGTTCCGTCCCAGTCGACGCCCGGCGTGCCGCGTTGGTCGCGATCTCAAAGACTTAAGTGAGTCTCCAAACAAGGGACGAATGCGAAGCACGCACCGGTAGTGTAGTGGTATCACGCAACCTTGCCATGGTTGCAACCCGAGTTCAAATCTCGGCCGGTGCACTTTCTGCGGTCGTGCCCTGGCCTGACTCCCGCTCGCTTCACTCGCGGGAGTCTCGGCCGGTGTATTTTCTGAGCGAAGCGAGGAAATTACCGAGAGAGATTTGAACGCTATCAGTTGCGGCTCAACTCTCTCAGAGCCGGCCGGCGCGGTTCACGTGCGAAAAATCGGAACGGGTCTCCGTCGAGGTTCCTACTGGTTCAGCACGCTCGACCACTGGCTGGTGTACGTCGCCTGGTTCGGCTCGAACGAGACGCGCTCGGTAATCGTCCCGTCGCGCTCCTCGAAGGCGTTCACGTACGACTCCTCCAGCGACTGGCCGTAGGCGTCGTTGAGGTACAGCGTCCCCGAACTCGCCGCGCCGACCGTGTCGCTGACGGCGAGGTCGGCCATCGCTGGCCCCTGAAGCAGGTCGGAGGGCGCGGTCCGGAAGATGTAGTCGTTGTCCTCCAGATCGGTCACGTTCGGGTCGGTCGAGGACGGCGAGATGCCGACGACGCCGTTCGGGATGAACACCTGGTCCGAGACCTGGAGGTTAACGTTCGACGACGCCGGGCCCACGACGGCGCCGTAGCCCGCGTTGACGATGGCGTTCGCGCCCGAGATACCGGCCTGCGGGTCCGTCTGCGTGTCCTCAACTCGGGTCTCGACGTCGACGTTGATCCCCGCGTCGTTGACCTGCGTCGCCGCGAGCAGGGCGCCGTCGCGGATCGGGACGCCGAGCGGACCGAGGTCACCCGTCTCCGGCATCAACACGCCGATTCGCGCGGTGAACGAGTCGACGCCGACCGGGTCCGCGGCGGTCGCGTTCCGGTCCTCCTCGGAGAGTTCGTTGCCGAACTCGACGGTGTCGAGGGTGACGAGTTCGCCGTCTTGGAAGTCGACGATGTCGTACGCGGCGGTGGCGATGTCGCCGTTGACGTCGAAGTTGACGCCCGAGGACGCGCCCACGTAGTGGACCGGATCGCCGGCGGCGACCGTCTCGACGGCCTCGGGGAGGTCCGCGGGGCCGAACTCGTCGCCGCCGGGATTGGCGACGGTCCGGACGCGGTCGCGGATCGCCTCGCCGCTGTTCTCGCCCGCGGCGGTCGCCGCGAGGATCTCGACCGCCATCGCGTCGTACGCCTGCGCCGTGAACACGCCCGGCTCCTCGCCGTACTCCTCCTGATACGACTCGGTGAAGAACTCCGCGCCGGGACCGCCGGCCGAGGGCGCGGTGCCGATGACGTTGTTCATGTCGTTGTCGACCTCGCCGGGCAGGTCGCTGTCGATCAGCCCGTCGGGGACGATGATGTCGAGGTCGGGCGCGCTGTCGGCGAAGTCCGAGTAGAAGTCGCGGAACAGCTGGATACCGGACTGCGGGAACCCGACGACCATCACGGCGTCCGGGACGTTGCTCTGGTCGCCGCCGTCGGACCCGTCGGAGCCGTCGTCCCCGTCCATCCCGTCGCCGCCGTCGTCTCCGTCGGACCCGTCGCCGCTCTCCGTCGAGCAACCGGCGAGCCCCGCGATGCCGACCGCGCCGGCGCCCTTGAGTACGTCGCGTCGCTGGATTCTTCGCTTCATCCTGCGAGCGAATACCATGCGAGCCATTATAAGTGTATCCACGACCACAAATACCACACCCGCGAACTCCCCGAATTCAGACGGCTCCTCTCGCGGTCTGGGAGGCTTACGGTGCGTCTCGGGCCGGACCGGCGGCGACCGGAAACGCGGGTCGTTCCCGCTCGCTGATAGGTGGTCGGGGGCGCGTGACGGAACGCGAACGGGACGCCCCGTCGAACCGGGATCGGCCGCCGTGGCGACGGGGACTCGACCGCACCTCGCCGCCAGCCGTCGGCTCAGTACCCCTGCGCGTTCCCGTCCTTCCGGGGTTCGGTGGCGGCCGAGAGGACCCCGTCGCGGTTGCGAGCGATCTGCGCGCCGCCGAACATGACCGGCGAGAGCGTCCGCACGTCGTGATCCTTCCGGACCAGTTTGGCTGCGGCGTCGTCGTCGAAGTGAGGTTCGAGCGCGAGTTCGCCGCCCTCGCGGTAGCGCCACCGCGGCTCGTCGAGCGCGCGCTGGAGGGGCATATCGTAGTCGACCAGATTCGAGATCACCTGGACGTGGCCCTGCGGCTGCATGTACCCGCCCATCACGCCGAACGCCGCCCAGTCGTCCTCGTCGAACCGGACCACGCCAGGGATGAGGGTGTGGAAGGGGCGCTTGCCTGGTTCGAGGCTGTTCGGGTGGTCCGGGTCGAGCGAGAACGAGGCCCCGCGGTTCTGGAGGGCGATGCCGGTGTCGCCCGCGACGAGCCCGGAGCCGAAGCCGGCGAACCGCGAGTTGATGTAGGAGACGACGTTCCCGGCGTCGTCGGCGACCGTGAGCAGCACGGTGTCGGCGTCCTCCGCGTTCGCGTTCGGCACCCCGAAGGAGACGTCGTGCGAGGCGGTCTCGCCGACGCGGGCGGCGCGCTCGGCGGCCCAGTCGGCCGACGCGAGCGGGGGGATCTCCTCGTACTCCGGGTCGGTGATGTAACGGTGGCCGTCGTGGAAGGCTCGCTTCAATGCCTCGGCGAAGTAGTGGACGCGCTCGGGGGAGTCGTAGTCGTGCTCGCCCGCGCCCAGTTCGGCGGCGACGTTGAGCGCCTCCAGCGCGATGAGTCCCTGATTGTTCGGCGGTAGCTCGTACACCTCGGCGCCGTTGTACGTCGTCGACACCGGCTCCGGCCACTCGACCTCGAACTCGGCGAGGTCGTCGACGGTCATGAACCCGCCCTGCGACTGGACCTCGTCGGCGATCGCCTCGGCGATCTCGCCCTCGTAGACGGCGTCCGCGCCCTCCTCTGCGATCGTCTCCATCGACTCGCCGAGCCGCGGGAGCGTCACCGTCTGGCCGACGGCCGGCGGCTCGCCGTCGAACAGGAACGCCTCGCGGGCGTGGTCGTCGGTGAACAGCGCGTCGGCGCTCGCCCAGTAGGAGGCGATCACCTCGGACACCGGGTACCCCTCGGTCGCGTACCGGATCGCCGGCGCGAGCGCGTCGGCGAGCGTGAGCCGACCCAGCTTCTCGACGGTCGCCTCCCAGCCGCGGGCCGTTCCCGGGACGGTGATCGCGTGCGGCCCGTAGAACGGCATCTCGGCCTCGCCGGCGTCGTCGACCGCGTAGCCGCCGTCGTCCGGGTAGTAGGAGTCGGCGTCGTCGTCCTCGGCGAGCGCCGCCCGCACACTTTCGATCGTCGCGTCGGCGGGCGCGCCGCCGCAGGAGCGCATCGCGCCGACCTCGCCGTCGGCGGTCCGGTACAGCGCGAACACGTCGCCGCCGAGCCCGGTCGAGGTCGGCTCGACGACGTTGAGCGCGGCGGCGGTCGCGACCGCCGCGTCGAACGCGTTGCCCCCCTCGCGTAACACCTCGATCCCCGCCTGGCTCGCGAGCGGCTGGCTTGTCGCCACCACGCCGCGCTGGCCGTACACGGTCGACCGGCGCGACGTGAATCGGTCTAAGTCCGGATCCATACTCTCGATCCGGTCGCCCGGCACATAAACATCGATCCGGATCTATCCGGTCTGTTCGCTCCCGACCGAACGATCTGCCACCGGAAGGCGGGGCTCGGTCGCGCTTCGCCAGACAATAGTGAACGATCATGTCAATACGTCCAATTGTCACCGAATCGGTCAATTACTGTACGGATGACGACCTGATGTACTGCATAGAATAGTTTTTAACGACCGACGTGTACGTGTTGGTGTGTCTCACTCTGACAACGGACAGACGAAATCGGCAGCGACTCGCCGACGGGTTCTCGCCGCAATGGGCGGTGCGAGCGTCGTCGGCCTCGCAGGTTGTGTCGGCGGCGACGGCGGCGACGGGTCCGACGGCGGCGACGGCACGAACGAGTTCGTCGCGTCGGCGGCTGCGAACCCGGGCACGTTCGACCCGACGATCATCACGGACGCGACCTCCAACTCCGTCGTCGGCACCATGGCCTACGAGCGGTTGGTCGCGTTGACGTTCGACTACTCCGAGTTCCGGGGCGAACTCGCCTCCAGCTACGAGCAGGTCGACGACACCACGTTCCGGTTCCAGCTCCGCGAGGGGGTCACGTTCCACAACGGCGACGAGTTCACCGCCGAGGACGTCCAGTTCTCCATCAACCGGACGAGCGGCACGACGAACGACGCCGACGTCTCCTTCATCGAGAACGTCGAGATACTCGGCGACTACGAGGTCGAAATCACCTCGACCGACCCGCACGCGCCGTTCTTGAACGACCTCGCCGCGGTCCCGATCCTCACGAGCAAGACCGACGCGATCAGCGAAAGCCCGGAACAGGACGACCACTCGTTCACCGAGCAGACCCTCGGTACCGGACCGTGGGAGCTGGAGGAGTTCTCGGCCGAGGACCGAGCCGTCCTCGTCCCCTACGACGACTACTGGTACGACGGCGACGACTACCCCGGCACGGCGCCGTGGGACCGGGTCACGATCCGGGTCATCCCGGAGCAGGTCTCGCAGGAGGAGGCGATGGCCGCCGGCGAGCTCGACATGATCGACAACGCGGCGCCCTTCGAGCTCGACCAGTGGGAGAACCAGACCGGCGAGGTCGTCACCGGCAGCGCCGTCGGGTTCGACTTCATCACCTATCCGGTCAACCAGAGCCCGTTCACCAACGAGAAGCTCCGCCGCGGAATGACCCGGTTACTCCCGAAGTCCGACGTCATCGAGGCCGTCTTCGGCGGCTATGCGACGGAGCTCGCCGGCCCGATCAGCCCCGGTCTCGGAGCGTTCTGGGACCCCGAGCACGAGCAGAACCTCCTCGACGAGTACGTCGGCCAGGACGAGGAGGAGGGCCTCCGGCTCATCGGCGAGGCGTTCGAGGAGGAGGGCATCGAGGCGCCGTTCGACGTCTCCTTCATCACCAACGTCAACCGGACCCGCGAGCGGTGGATGGAGATCATCCAGCAGACGATGGACGAGACCGAGTACTTCAACGCGGAGCTCGACGTCCGCGCCTTCGACGACCTCGTCCCGTTCCTGCTCGACCCCGAGGGCGCCGCGGCCAGCACCGACGTCGTCGGCATCGGCTGGACGGGCGGCTCCGACCCGGACGGCCACATCAACCAGCTGCTCCACTCCAGCCAGCACGTCCCCGACGGATTCAACTGGAACCTCTACGAGAACGAGGAGATGGACTCGCTGATCACCGAGGGGCAGACGACCCTCGGCGCCGAGGAGCGACTCCCGATCTACCAGGACATCCAAGAGCTCGTCGCGCAGGAGGTCCCGATGGCGAACATGTGGACCGGCGACGTGATCGACGTGCTCAACCCGGCCAACGTCGAGTCTGTCGACCAGTGGAGCCCGCACCCGAACGCGAGCAACCGGTACAACACGCTGTACAAGCCGCACCTCGACGAGATCGTGTACCCGGCGGAGTAACGGTCTCAAACATCCGATAGCGCCCTCAATTCACCCCGATGAGTCTCCAACGATTTGTCATTAAACGCAGCCTGATAACCATCCCGCTGCTGCTCGGGATATCCCTGCTCACCTTCGGGATGGTCCACGCCATTCCCGGCGACCCGATCGACTTCATCACGCTGTTCACGGAGCTCGATCCGCAGACGGAGATGGAGATCCGGGCCGAGTACGGCCTCGACCAGCCGGTGTACATCCAGTACATCGACTGGGTCACCAGCGCGGCGACCGGCGACTTCGGCCGGTCGATCATCACCCGCGACCCGGTAATAAACGAGATCATGGAGCGGCTCCCGTACACGCTCGTGATGGGGATCATGGCGTTCGGCGTCACGCTCGCCACGGCGATCCCGACCGGCGTGATCGCGGCGTACTACCGCAACACCAAGATCGATCAGGCCAGCCGCGTGTTCGCGCTGCTCGGGATCGCGATCCCGAACTTCCTGCTCGGCCTGCTGCTGCTCTTGTTCTTCGCGAGCTGGCTCGACCTGTTCCCCATCCTGCCGCCCACCAGTAAGGGGATCCTCAGCTACGACATGCTGGTGTACACCCTGTTGCCGGCGATCACCATCGGGACCGGTTCCACGGCTCTGCTGATGCGACTGATGCGGTCCTCGATGGTAGAGGAACTCGACAAAGACTACGTCCGGACGGCGCGCGCGAAGGGGCTCCCGGAGCGGACGGTCGTCCGGAAACACGTCCTGCGGAACTCGCTGATCTCCGTCGTCACCGTGGCGGCGATCCAGGTCGCGTTCATCATCAGCGGCTCCGTCGTCGTCGAGATCGTCTTCTCGTATCCGGGTATCGGACGGCTGCTCGTCGATCGGGTGGGTAACCGCGACTTCCCGGTCATCCAGGCGATCGTCCTCCTGATCGGCGTCGCCGTGATACTCGCGAACTTCGTCGCCGACGTGCTCTACGCGTACCTCGATCCCAGAATCCGATACTAGATAATGTCAAGCGAAACCTCACAGCGGACGACGGAACGCGGACGAATACGGGTCTCCGGCTTCGACGTCGAGCGCGTCGACTCCCGGGACCCGCTCTCCTCGTGGCAGCCCGACCTCCAGTCGGAGGAGGGGCGCGGTCGCCTCGAGTACGCGTGGATGCGGTTCAAACGGAACCGCCTCGCGCTGTTCGGTGCGGCCACAATCGTCTTCATGGTGCTGCTCGCGGTGTTCTCCCGTCCGATCCAGCTCCCGACTAGCTTCCCGGTGCTGGCCGGAGAGACGGTCCAGCCGTTCTCGCTCGCGCCGGCCGACCCCGCGAACCAAGACGTGATCACCGGGTACCGGGAGCCCACCCTGGAGAACCTCCTCACTTGGCCGCCCACCGGACTCTACCTGTTCGGCGCCGACTGGGCCGGCCGCGACATCCTCTCGCGGGTGATGTACGGCGGGCGCTGGAGCCTCTCGATCGGCTTCATCGCCGTCGCCATGGCCCTCCTCGTCGGGATCCCGCTCGGCTCGATCGCGGGGTACTACGGCGGCAAGATCGACGAGATCATCATGCGCCTCGTCGACCTGCTGTACGCGTTCCCGTTCATCGTGCTCGCGATCGCGGTCATCGCCGTCCTCGGTCGCGGCTACTGGGAGATGATCCTCGCCCTGGTCGTCGTCGGGTGGCTCCCGTACGCCCGCATCATCCGCGGCGAGATCCTGAGCGTGAAGGAGAACGAGTACGTCACCGCGGCGAAGGCGCTCGGCTCCCGCGACCGCTCGATCATCGCGCGGCATATCCTCCCGAACGCCATGGCGCCGGTGATCGTTCAGGCGACGCTCAGCATCGGCACCACGGTGCTCGTCGCCGCGGCGCTCGGGTTCATCGGGCTCGGCCTGTCCCCGGCGAGCGCGGAGTGGGGCGTCATGCTCAACGTCGAGCAGGACGCGATCGCCCGCGGCCGCTGGTGGGCCGGGCTGTTCCCGGGCCTCGCCATCTTCGTCTTCGTGATGGCGATCAACCTCGTCGGCGACGGCGTCCGCGACGCGTTCGACCCGCAGGGCGACCAGACCGACACCGACACCGGGGGGCTCCGCTGATGGCGATGCTCGAAGTCGAGGACCTCAACGTGCGGTTCTACACCGACGACGGGGTCGTCAAGGCGACGAACGACCTCTCGTACCGGATCGAGGCCGGCGAGCGGTTCGGCGTCGTCGGCGAGAGCGGGGCCGGGAAGAGCGTCACGAGCCTCGCGCTGATGCGCCTCATCGACGAGCCGGGCGTCATCGAGAGCGGCGAGATCCGGTTCAAGGGCCAGAACATCTTGGAGATGGACGAAGAGGAGATGCGCGAACTCCGCGGCAACGAGATCGCGATGATCTTCCAGGACGCCGGGACCGCGCTGAACCCGTCGTACACGGTGGGCGAGCAGATCTCGGAGGCGATCCGGTACCACATCGGGCTCGACGAGGAAGCGGCGCGCGAGCGCGCCATCGAGACGCTGGAGTCGGTCGGGATCCCCTCGGCCGCCGAGCGGTACAGCGACTACCCGCACGAGTTCTCCGGCGGGATGCAACAGCGCGTCGTGATCGCGATCGCGCTGTCGTGCGACCCTGACCTGATCATCGCCGACGAGCCGACCACCGCGCTCGACGTCACCATCGAGGCGCAGATCCTCGAACTGCTGGAGGAGGTCGCGACCGAGTTCGACACCGCCATCCAGCTCATCACCCACGACCTTGGCGTCGTCGCCGAGTTCTGTGACCGGGTCATGGTGATGTACGCCGGCCACCCGGTGGAGATGGCGCCGGTCGAGGACGTGTACTACGACCCGCAACACCCGTACACCGTCGGGCTGATGAGCTCCATCCCGCGTATCGGCGACGAGCGCGACAGGCTCCAGACGATCCCGGGCCGGATGCCGGACCTGATCGAGATGCCGCCGGGCTGTAACTTCCACCCCCGGTGTCCGTACGCCGAGGAGTCGTGTACCCGGGTGGAGCCCCAGCTCGTCGACGTCGAGACGGGAGAGCCCGCGGACCCGATCAACAGCGACGCGCAGAGCGCCGCGTGTCTCGCACACACCGGCGAACTCACCGGCGAACTCGACTACGAGGTGACCGTCCGCGGCGAGGACGACCCGGTCGGGTCGGGCGACGCGGCGAGCTCAGCGGGGGTGAGCGACCGATGAGCGGCTCCGAGCCGCTCCTCCGCGTCGAGGGGCTCGAGAAGTACTACGAGTCCGAGAGCGACTTCATCGACCGCCTCCTCGGCCGGCAGAAGAAGGTGAAGGCGGTCGACGGGGTCTCCTTCGAGATCGAAGCGGGAGAGACGCTGGGGCTGGTCGGCGAGAGCGGCTGCGGGAAGAGCAGCATCGGCCGGTCGATCCTCCAGCTCCGCGAGCCGACCGCCGGCTCGGTGTACTTCAAGGGCGAGGACATCACGACGTTCTCCGACAGGGAGCTCCGGGATCTGCGAAAAGAGATGCAGATAATCTTCCAGAACCCGCAGTCGAGCCTCAACCCGCGGCTGACGGTGAACGACATCATCGGAGAGGCGCTCGACATCCACGGGATCGAGGGGGGCGTCTCCCGCGACGCCCGGATCAAGGAACTGCTCGACCGCGTCGGGCTCAACGCGAGCCACGCCAACCGGTACCCGCACGAGTTCTCCGGCGGACAGCTCCAGCGGATCGGGATCGCCCGCGCGCTCGCCGTGGACCCCGACTTCATCGTCTGCGACGAGCCCGTCTCGGCGCTCGACGTGTCGGTCCAGGCCCAGATCCTCAACCTGTTGGAGGACCTCCAAGACGAGCTTGGGATCGCGTACCTGTTCATCGCGCACGACCTCTCCGTCGTCGAGCACATCGCCGACGAGATCGCCGTCATGTACCTCGGCAAGATGGCCGAGATCGGCACGCCAGAGGAGCTGTTCGCGCCGCCGCAACACCCGTACACCGAGGCGCTGCTGTCGGCGATCCCGGAGCCGGACCCGCTGTGGGAGGGCGACCGGATCCTGCTGGAGGGGTCGGTTCCCTCCCCGATCGATCCCCCGTCCGGCTGTAAGTTCCACACGCGGTGTCCCCGCGTCATCCCGCCCTCGGACTACGAGTTCGAGCAGGCGGAGTGGCGCGCGGTCATGTCGCTCCGCCACCGCGCCCGCGAGGAGGACATCGCCGTCGAGACGTTCGACGCCGGCGAGAGCGCGCTGATGGAGGCGCTCCGCGAGGAGCTCGACCTCCCATCGACGCTGTCGGACCCGGAGGCAGAGGAAGTGGTCCAAGAGGCGCTCCGGCTGGTCGCCGACGAGGAGTTCGAGCACGCCGAGCGGGTGCTCGACGAGACGTTCGACACGCCCTGCTCGACGGACGAACCGGTGCTCCGCCAGACCGACGCGGGGCGCGTCGCGTGTCACCTCTTCGACCCGGCTTACGAAGCCGGGCCGACTGAGGGGGCGGCGCCCGACGACGGTACCGTCCCCGGCTCGGCCGCGAGCGGCGACGACTGACCCCGGTCCGTCGTCCCTCCCGCCCGGGAGCGGCCCCGACGACACGCTTATTCCTCCCGGCGGGAACCTCCACGCATGCCTCGCTCACGTCGGCGGGACGGCGTCGACCGCTCCGACGACGACCCGTTCCGGCCGAATGAGTCCGTCGAACGCCACCGCCCTCGGGCCGCCAAGACGCTCCCGGCGGCGACGCTCGCACGGTGGCTGCTCCCGGCGCGGCTTCACCGCTGGGCCGTCTCCGTCAGCGTCGACACGCCGGCGACCGTGTACGAAGCGGGCGAGCCGATCCCGGTGGCGATCGAGCTCCGGAACCCGCTTCCGGTCCCGGTAACCGTTCGGACGCGGTCCCCGGTCCCGTGGACGTGGCACGTCGACGGGCACCGCGACGCGTCACAGGTGTCCGAACCGCTCCCGGAGTCGGAAGCGCGGTTCACGCTCGACCGCGGGGAGCGGCGACGGTTCACCCGGCGGTGGCAGCAGAGCTTCCAGGTCTCGGAGACGGAGTGGCGGCCCGCCGACCGCGGGGAACACACGATCGGCGCCGGGCTCGCCGTGGACGACCCCGCCGGAAAAGGCGTCTACGACGAGACGACCGTCCGGATCGAGTGACCCGCGTCCGGGGCGCCGCAGGGCCTCACTCCTCGTCGCTCGGGATGTCGATCTCTTCCTGATGGTAACGCTCGGTCGCGAGCTCCGCGACCGCCCAGAGCGCCTCGGTGAGATCGTCCGATTCGTCGAGCGCGTATCGGTCGGGGTCGCGCCCCTCGGTCCGATCGATCTCCAGGATTCCGAACCGTTCGAGTCCGTCGAGCGCCTCGTGGACGACAGTCCGGTCGACGCCCGCGCCCTCGGCGATCCGATCGACCGGCAGCGGCTCGGACGCGTAAAATAGCGCCGCAACGACCCGCGCCCGCACTCGGTTCGTGAACAGGAGCGCGAGCCCGTTCTCCGCCACGAGCCGCGTGTACTCGTCGGTCGATTGCTCGTCCATACCCGCCGTTCACGAGCGAGCGGCATGACGGCTTCGGAACGGGCGAGTCCGCGGCGGCGCCC
This sequence comes from Halorubrum sp. SD683, assembly GCF_002135045.1. Lineage (NCBI taxonomy): Archaea > Methanobacteriati > Methanobacteriota > Halobacteria > Halobacteriales > Haloferacaceae > Halorubrum > Halorubrum sp. SD683. The sequence continues at coordinate 4,878 of NZ_NEWJ01000010.1, read as the reverse complement.
GCCGACCCCGCGTCACTCCTCGAACTCGGCGTAGTGACGCACAAGCCCGCACTCCGGACACATCACGGTCGTCAGCTCCTTGCGCTCGTTCATACCGAGCTTCCCGAGGAGCCCTGACCGTTTCTCACCGGTCCTGACGTGCGCGTTCCACGCGTCGCCCATACTGAACTCGACCTCCTCCATCGTGACGCCACAGTCCGGACAGCGGTGGTCCATGGGGGTCGACTCGTGCGGCGACCTGAAAACGGTTCGTCCGCTCGGCGGCCGAGCGACGCTGTTCCCCGGGCGCCGAGCCACCCGCGTCGAGTGATCAGACTCTTTCGACGCCGGGGCGATCGGGCCGTAGGGATGACTCGCCGGGCCGACCTCGATCGCTTCTACGACCTGCTCGACGACCTCGCGCGCCGGGTCGGCGGACCGCGGAAGCTCAAGGAGTGTACCGGGTACATGGACTGGCCCGACCGGGGCGTCTACTTCTTCCTCGCCCCGGGCGAAACGCGCGCTTCGACCGACCAGTCGCGCGTCACCCGCGTGGGGACGCACGCGGTGTCCGCGGGGAGCAGCACGACCCTCTGGGACAGACTGAAACAGCACTACGGCACGGGTAGCGGAAGCTCAAACCATCCTCACGGCGGCGCTCACCGCGCGTCCGTATATCGCAAGCGCGTCGGTGAAGCGATCATCGAGAAGTACGGCCTCCGCGAGGACTACCCCGACTGGGACGAGCGGTGGTCGGGCGTCGACCGCGAGCGAGCAGCGGTCCGCGACGAGGAGTACGCCCTCGAACGGCGCGTGAGCGCGTTCGTCCGCGAACAGCCGTTCCTCTGGGTGCCCCTCGACGACGAACCCGGCGCGGATAGCGACCGGTGCGTTCTCGAACGGAACTCTATCGCCCTCCTGAGCAACTTCGATCGGGAGCCGGTCGATCCCCGGCGGACCGACTGGATCGGGCGACACAGCCGGAGCCGTGCGATCCGCGAGTCGGGACTCTGGAACGTGGATCACGCCGACGAACAGTACGACGGCGGCTTCCTCGGACTATTCGCGGACGCCGTCGACGACGCGACGCCGCCGTAGTCGGTCGTCAGGCTACTCCCGTCGTCATCGCGGCGCCGCACTCTCGGCGGCAGTGAGCGTGGTTCACTCGCGGTCGTCTCCAGTCGAACTGTACGGACGGAAAGGCTGGCCTCGGCACTCATAGGGCTCGTCGTCGCCGGGTGCCGAGTCCGGCTCGGAGCGGTGATTCGTCATCGGCCGCTCGTCGGTAGTCGCGCCGTTGAATAAAAGGATTCGGCCGCGCCGTCAGTGCGACGACCCGGCGTACTCGTTCCAGCGGTCGGTCCCGTTCGCGATCCGCCGGGTGTCCGACGGGTCGAACGTCCCCGCCGCCTGCGCGACAGCCTCCGCGGCGGTCGGAAGGTCGTCCGGAGCGTCGGTTGCGGCCGAGTCAGCGGATGGACCCGATCGGTCGGTGGGCTGTTCGGTCGGCGTCGCCTCGCGCGTGCTCGGACCGCCGGGACCGGTCGTCGTCCCCGCCGTCGAGCGTGCGTCAGTCGTGTACTACGGATGGCACGTCACAGGCAACGTGCGTATCCTTCATAATTGTTTATGTTAGTATGAGGATCGCCGCGGAGAGTAGTCGCAGCCGTCGGCGACTCAGCGATCGGCGATCAGTCTCGCCGAGCCAACGGTACGGTGATCGTCTCCTACCGGGCCGACGGTACGGTGATCGTCTCCTACCAGGCCGACCACGCGGCGAGCGTCTCGTCGCGGGCGTAGATCCGCTTGAGGTCCTTCGCGTAGGCGAGGTCGCCGGGGTGGTCGAGTTTCTCGTGGCGGTACTCGGGCGCGTCCTCACGGATGTGGAGCCCCTCGACGGTGAACTCCTCCTCGCCGAACTCCACCGTCTCGTCGACGGTGAACTCGTAGTCGCCGGGGACGTTCACTCGCAGCGACCGGGTCTGGTCCACGTCCCCGTCCTTCGGGTGGAGCGTGACCGGGACCGCGACGTTGTCGACCGCGCGGGTCCACAGCGTCTCCACGTCCGTGATGTCCGCTTCCTCGACGCGGTTCTCGGGGCCGAGTTCGATCCCCGTGATCCGCACCTGCATCAGCGCCTCGTCGGTGTCGACGACGAACTCCTCGCCGGTGCCCACGTCGCCTTCGGCGGGCACGTCCATCGTCGTGGTGAACGAGTCGCCGTCCTGCGAGACGACGACCGTCACGGCGACGGTCTCGTCCTCGGGGATCTCGGTCTTGTGGGTGTGGTCGCACTCGGTACAGCGCACGGTGGCCTGCCCGCCCGGGCTGAGGACCTCGTGGACGGTCGGCTCGGCGGGCGAACACGACGGGCAGGGGAGCCCGACGCGCGCGCCGGCTTCGGTGTCAGTCATTGGGCGCTCGTACCCGCCGCGCCCGTAAATATCCGCCCCTGTGGGGGCGGTGTGGGTCGCGCTCGCGTGGCGCGCGGCGTCGCGCGGTAAGGAAACTGGTTTACCGGAGTCCGCGGAACGGTCGCCCATGATCGTACCCGGGTCCAGCTCGCAGCAGCTCGCGGCGGCGCTCGCCGTGGAGACGGGCCGGGCGCTCGCGACCCCGACCTACGACCGGTTCCCGGACGGGGAGGGGCTCGCCGCGGTGCCCGACTTCGACGCCGACGAGGCCGTGATCGTCGCCGCGACCGACTCCGACGAGGCGTGGGTCGAACTGCTTCAGCTCCAGGACGCCGTCCGCGAGGCCGGCGCGACGGACGTGACCACCGTTGTCCCCTATATGGGGTACGCCCGCCAGGACGACTCCTTCGGCGACGGAGAACCCGTCTCCGCCCGCGCGATGGCGAAGGCGATCTCGACCGGGACCGACCGCGTCCGCCTCGTCAACCCCCACGAGTCGACCGTCGCCGACTTCTTCGACGTCCCTGTCGAGGCGGTCGACGCGGCCGGCGTCCTCGCCGACCCGCTCCCCGCCGACCTCGCCGACCCGCTCTTCCTCGCGCCCGACGAGGGCGCCACCGACGTGGCCGCGGCCGTCCGCGACGCGTACGGTGCCGGCGAGACGGACTACTTCGAGAAGCACCGCGACCGCGAGACCGGTGCCGTCGCGGTGTCGCCCTCCGACGCGAGCGTCGCCGACCGCGACGTGGTCGTCGTCGACGACATCATCGCGACCGGGTCGACGATGAGCGAGTCGGTCGCCGTCCTCACCGACCGCGGTGCGGCGCGGGTGCTGACCGCCTGCGTCCACCCGGTGCTCGCCGCCAACGCGGTGACGAAGCTCCGCGCCGCCGGCGTCGACCGGATCCTCGGCAGCGACACCGTTGAGCGCGGCTGTAGCGTCGTCAGCGTCGCGCCGGCGCTGGCCGACGCGCTGGACTGACGCCGCGTAACGGTCACTCGTCGTCGATTTCTCGGATCTCCTCGGCCGGGTTGCCGCCGACCACCGTCCGCGCCGGCACGTCGTCGACGACGACGGCTCCCGCGGCGACGACCGCGCCGTCCCCGATCTCGACCCCGGGCGTGATCACCGCCCGTCCCCCGATCCAGGCGTCGTCGCCGACGGTCACGGGGTCGCCGAACTCGCGGCCCGCGGCGCGCTCCGCGGGGTCGATCGGGTGCGTCGCGGTGTACACGTGGACCCCCGGCCCGAGCAGGCAGTTCTCGCCGAACGCGACCGGCGCGACGTCTAGGACGACGCAGCCGTAGTTCGCGAAGAAGCCGTCGCCGACCCCGACGTTGTAGCCGTAGTCGCAGCGGAACGGCGGCACGACGGTCGCGTCGCCCTCGACGGCTCCGAACAGCTCGGAGAGCAGGCGGTCGCGGCGGTCGGCCTCCGTCGGCGCGGTGGCGTTGTACCGGCGACAGCGGTCCCGCGCGCGCTTACGATCGGCGACCAGCTCGGGAGCCGAGGGGTCGTACGCCTCGCCGGCCAACATCCGTTCCTTCTCGCGTCCCATACGGCCTCCGGCGCAGCCACCGACAAAGGGCTGTCCGTCTCCGCGGAGTCGAGCGCGGCCGGCGTTCGGCGACCCTCCGGGTTGGAGTTCAGACGATCTTCATCATCCGCGTCTCGAACTTCCCGACGCGGACGCGAACCCACCCCGCCAGTTCCTCGTCGAGGGCGGGGTCGTCGGTGTCGACGCGGAGCGCGCGCACGTCGTCGAGCTTCGCGCGCGAGGCGACGATCCGGAGGTCGCAGCGCCGGATCACGGCCGGCGATACCTGCGGGTTGCCGCGGCCGAAGACGAACCCCTGCCCGCCGATCGGCGAGACGACGATCACGTTCTCCTCGCCGAGCGCGCCGAGGATCTCCGCCTCCGTGGCGTCCCGCACCACCACCTCGCCGTCGCGCCAGACGTCGACGCCGATCGGGGAGGGCTCGAAGCCGAGCTCGTCCTTGATCGCGCCGACGGTCGACCCCGGGCCGAGGACGAACGCGACGCCCTCGCCGTCGCGCTCGCGGATGTCGGCCGCGACCCCCTCCGCCAGCGACTCGACGGTCCCGCTCGCCGTCTGCTTGGAGGACTGGAGGTCGTCGGCGACCGGCACGTGCGCGACACCCCGTAGCTCCGGGTGGACCTCGCCCTCGCGGTAGGCGTCCTCGTCGATGTCCATCACCTCGCGGCGCTCGGTCCGCGAGAACGAGGCGGCGACCTCGGCGGCGTCCTCCGGCGACACCGCGAACACCGACGAGTACACCTTCACGCCGGCGGGGACGCCGAGCATCGGCACGTCGGTCCCCTCCAGCGCCGCCGCGACGTCCGCCGCGCTGCCGTCGCCGCCGACGAACCGGACGAGGTCGACGGGGTCGGCCGGGGCGGGCGCTGCGCCCCACACCCCCGTCCCCCCGCCCCCGCCGCGCCCCGCGAACGCCCCGCCCGCC
>NZ_NEWJ01000109.1:0-5741 GCF_002135045.1 Halorubrum sp. SD683 | reverse complement strand
GAACATACTCCCTCTGGGTCGCGCCGTCGCAAAACGCCTGCGGTCGGCCGCGTCCCGGCGCTTCGCCGCCCGCGTTCTCCCTCCATCCCTCAAGGCTCCGTACACTCGTCCCCCTCTCCGGGCGACGCGCTCAGCGATCCCGGACACGGCCAGCCGCCGGACGTCTCCTCGCGCGTCCCGTCGACGTCGCCGACGCCCGGCGGCCCGGCGGGGACCGCGACGACGACGACCGTCCGCGTCTCGAACGCGACCGGCTCCGTCGCGCCGAGCGCGACCGACTCGCCGTTCACATCGACGCTGACCTCGTCGGCTTCCCGGACGTACTCGAACGGGCGGTCGGGCGTCCCGACGTTCGCACGAAGCGCGAAGCGCGGGTACTCTCCGCGCACCTGAACGTTCCACGCGTTGACCGTCGCCACCCAGTACCCGGGGACCGGCGCGACGGGGAGTCCCGCGCCGACGCTCCGAACGGGCTTCGGCACCCGCTCGTCCGGCACCGACGCGACCGCCTTCCGGGCGCGGGACTCGATCCTCGACTCGACTCTGTCTCGACGAATCGTCCGGGACGCCGTCGTCGTCGCGTCGACGAAGCGAGCCGGGACGCGGACCGCGTCCCGTCCCGCCGCCTTCCGCGTCTCCACCCGGAGGTGCGCCGCGAGGCCGAGCCGTTCGGCCCTCGACAGCGACCCGACCCGGGCCGCCTCGCTCGCGACGCGGTTCGGGTACTCGCCGTCGCCGACCGCGACGGCCCTGTCGCCGAGCGAATCGTACTCGGACGCGACGCTCTCCACGACCGCGTTCCGCTGCTCGCGCGAGAGGTCGGTCCGTTTCGCGAGCCGGTCTTGTAACGCGTCGTCGACGCGTCCCAGCGAGGCGTCAACCCGTCCGGCGAGCGCGTTTCGGTCGGCCCGTAGGTCGTCGTCGTCGGCCGCCGCGAGGGCCTCGTCGGCCGCGAGGAGCGATCGCCCGGCGACGCCGAGACGGACCGTGTCGTCGGTGCCGAGAATCCGGTCGGCGATCCCGCCGGAGACGTCGCTGTACGGGAGCGTGGCGTAGTTCACGTTTCGAGCCGCGAGCGGCCTCGTGGTCGTGCCGTCGACGCCTTCCACGCGCTCGCCGTCGACCGCGGTCCGCGGGAGATACCCCGGCGACCCCTCCGGAGCGAATGTGACGGCGCCGGCGGGCCCCTCGTCGCCGACCGCGTAGGTCCCCGGGTCGCGTGCGGCCTCGCGGCTGGCGATCACCTCGCCCACGGGCGGTCCACCGAACGCGTCGTTCACGCGGTCGAGAACTCCGTTAGACGCCGCCTTCCTGTCGTCCGACGCCGATTCGAGCTCCCCGATCACGGCGTCGAGATACGCGACGCGGGCGGCGACGCGCCCCCGGTCGACCGCGCCGTCGTACCGCCTCGGGGCGTCGCGTAGCGCGTCGCGCCGATCGCGCACGGCCGCGGCGAGATCGCCGTACGGCGTCGACTCGCCGACCGCGGCGTCGGCCATCGACGCCTCGGTCTCCAGGTCGCGGACGCGCTCCGACAGCGTCGAGATGTCCGCCGCGATCCGGTCTAGGTCGGCGCCCGATCGGTCGCCGTACACGACCGTCGACCGCCTCTCGTCGCCCCGTTCGACGGCGTCGCGAGCCAGCCGATCGACGTCGCCCGCCGTCTCGACGTTCAGCTCTGCCCTCGCGGCCGCCGGCGTGTCGGCGAGGTCGGGCCCGGCAACGTCCCGGTCGGCGGCGCCGAACGTCGCCGTCGGCCCGTCGGGGGCGTCGTCGCGCGGCGCGTACGTCCCGGTCACCGACACGCGGACGCGGTACCGGTCCGTCGCCTCGTCGCTCGTCACGGCGCGGTCGACGCTCACGTCCTGTACCGTTCCGTTCGGTCCCCGTTCGACGACCCGTCGCTCCCACGTCGCTGTCGCTGCGCGCTCGACGACGACCTCCCGAGTCGCGCCGCCGAACGACACCGACTCGCCGGCCGACACCGTCTCGCCGTCGGTTCCCGTTCGGAGGTCGCTCCCGTCGGCGACGCGGACGCGCTCCGTCCGCGACGTGTCGACCCGCCGCCAGGGCTCTCCGAGCTGCGACCGGGGACGACCCGGGCTCACGGGACCGCCCTCGACGACCCGCGTCGCCTCCGCCTCTAGGGTCGCCTCGACTCGGTGGCTCGCCCGCACGATCGATTCGAGGTCGTCGTGGACGCGGGTCGCGGCGCGGTCGGCCGCGTGCCCGACCTCGACCGACGCCGTCTCGCTCGTCGGATCCGTGGCCGAGTCGAACGCCGCGTCCTCGCTCGTCGCCGCGTTCCCGTCCGAGGCCGTCCGCTCTCTCTCGGTCTCCGCCGTCGGCGTCGGCGCTCCGAGGACGGCGTCCGTCCAGGAGGCTTCGTCGACGCCGGTCGGCGACAGCAGGTCGGTCACACCGGTCCGGGCGGTCGCTCGCGCGACGCCGCCGCGGGCGTCGGGATCGCTCGTTCCGAACACATCCCGCTGGACGCGGACGATCCCGGCGTTCGTCGACAGCTCCACGTGGCGGTTCGCGACCACGTTCTCGACCGGTGCGCCGGCGTACTGGCCGTACCCCCGGGCCCACGCCATCGCGTAGAGGCTGGCCGTGACCTGTCGCCCGAGTCCGGGCCCCTCGACCGGACCGCGGTTGAGTCGGCGCTCGAACCGCTCGGTCCGCTCGTGAGCGGCCAACGTCGGCACCGCGACCGTGACCGTTCGGGACCGCGTCCGGTTCACGACGGTTCGCCCGTTCCGGGTTGCGGTCGTCGCGACGCCCTCGAACGTCACTCGCGTCGCGGTCCCGTTGGCGACCCGCTCGACGCGGACCCGCTCGCGCGCGGCGACGAGGTCGCTCGGCGACTCGACGGCCGGTAGCGACGCGGTCGCCGTCACGGTGCCGATGTCGCTCTCGACGGCACCCAGCGCCTCCGATCCGGCGACCGCGAGTCGGATCCGGAACGCGTCCTCGAAGGCCGATCCCTCCCGGACGGCCTCGGCCGCCGCTCCCGGTCCACTCGGTGGCCGCGTCACCGGCTCCGCCGCCTCGTGGGCGGCCTCCCGGGCCGCGCTCCTGAGCGCGGCGGTGGCGTCGGCGTCGACTCGCTCGACGGCGCGTTCGACGCGGCGGTCCTCGCCGACGAGCCCCTGCTCGGCGAGTCCGGCGGCGTACGCCGAACTCGTCACGAGCAGTAGCACGCCGACCAGCGCGAACGGGACTCGCGCCCGCTCGTCGACCGCGAACGTCCGGCTCCGTCGGCCGGAACCCGCCCGACCGGAGTCGCTGCCCTTCACGCTCACCACCTCCGAACGACGATCCGGACCGTAGCACCCGCTCCGCGTCGGTCCGATTCCCCACCGCCGTCGACTCCTGCCGGAAGCGGCTGTCTGACGACCGCGACCCCGACGGTGGCGTCTCGCGGCGGTTCCGATCCGACGGCGACCACCCGTCGGGTCTCGTCCGCGGTCGATCCGGACGAGTCGGCCGCCGGTTCCGTCGTTCGAGACGCGCCAGGCGCCCGGTATCGCTCCGGCACCCCACCCACTCTCTCCGCCGTCCGCGTCGGCCCGTCGAGGGCAACGTCGACGCGCGTCCGCGGACCGATCCCGGTGTGAACCGCGTCGATCGCGCGGCGGTCGAACGCCGTTTTCGTGCCCCCGTCACCGACTCGTTCGGCGACCAGCGCGAGCAACTCCGCGCGCGTCGCGTGGATTCGTCGGGTGTCGTTCGGCGCGCCCTCGTCGGGATACGCCACGGTCTCGGTCTCGGTGACGAGCCGGTCGGCGGCGTCGGTCGCGGTCGGGCCGTCGGGGCCGCCGGCGTCGCTCGCGCCGAGCGCGACGACGCTCGCGGAGACGCAAAGCAGCAGCACGGTCACGTCGAGGACGGTGCTGGTCACCGCCACACCACCGCCCGGAGCGTTCCGCGGACGTTACGGCCCGGCGCCACGCGGACCGTCACCCGTCGCTCGGCGACCGCGACCGCTTCCGGGGTCCGGACTCCCGGCGGTCCCGGCGCGTCCGGCCCCGACGCGGCCAACCACCGCTCGCCGTCCGCCTCCAGTTCGATCGCGATCGCGGTCCCCGGCGCTTCGACCCGCCGCATCCGGTCCGGGTCGAGGACGCCGCCGACGGTGACCCTCCCCTCGACCCGGTCCAGTGCCGACTTCGCGGCCGACCGACGGTCGTCCGGCGCCGCGTCCGCGAAGGCGCCGGCGTATAGCCCCAACGCGAGTCCGACGACCACCACCGCGACGAGCGCGGCGATCGGCTCGACGGCGGCACGGTCGGCGGTCGGGAACGCCGCGCTCGGCCCGTTCCGAGTCGCCGACGCGCCGGATTCCGTGGAGTCACGCGACACGCGGGATCACCCGACCAGCGTGACCCGGACGTCACCGTAGTGTACGCGCCGGACTGTTATCCGCCTCGGTGCGGTCGTCCACCTCGCGTCCGCCGCTCGCGCACGCTCGGCGGCCGCCGCGAACGACGCCGGATCGTCGAACGCTGCGTCCGGAGGGGCGCCGTCGAGGACGCGCCGAAGCCGGGCGTCCGTCGCCACGCCCGGCGTCACCCCCGCTGCCGGTCGGACGACCGGGGTGATCCGCGGGGCATCGAGCGTCGCCCGCGCCGTCCCTCCCTCGTCTCTAAGCGAGACGGATCCCTCCGCGAGCCGGAGTCTGTCCGCCGCGATACCGTGTTCCGCCGTCGCCGGGTACGACCCGTCCGCGACCGAATCGACGGTGCGCGCGACGCCGTCCGCGTCCGGCGGCGGCGACGCCGGGAACGCGGCGGCCACGCCGACGGCCGCGACGCTCACGACGGCCAGACCGAGCCACGCGTACGTGGCGTCGAGGTGCGTCTCGAACATGGCGCGGCTGGCCGCGCTTTCATACATAAACGATCGGCCCCGAGCGTCGCGGTCGATCGAGGGCCGACTGCCCCACCGATCGGGCTCAGAACAGGAGTCCGGCGCCGGCGAACGCGACGAGGAACGTGGCCGTCGCCGTCGGCAGCGCGATCCCGACCCGATAGGCCACCAACGTCCGGTCGAATCCGCGCTCCAGTCCGGTCGCCAGCCCGGTGAGGAGGGCGGCGAGCAACAGCACGTACGTCCCCACGATCCGTCCGAGCACCGGCACCGACAGGGCAGCCGTTCCGCCGGTCCTCGCGCCGTCGCTCGCCGCCCCGCTCCCGCCAGCGGCCACTCCGCTCTCCGCGCCCAGTCCGCCTCCGCCGAGCGCGTCGGCGCCCGCTGCCGCTCCGGCTCCCAGGCTCCCGACATCGGCGGCGTCGATCCCGGTCGCGAGCGCGACGGTCGCTCCACCCACGAGCGGCGCGAACACCGCCGCGGTGTTCGAGAGCGTCCCCGTCACGGTCGCGAGCTGGCGGCGCGCGTCGCGTTCGAGTTCCCGTAGTGACTCCAGCTGGTCGGCGAGCTCCAACAGGACGTCGCCGGCGGGACGCCCCTCCCGCGCGGCGACGGAGAGCAGCGCGATCGCCCCGCGAACCCGGGACGACGGCACGTCCGCGGCCGGCCCGCCCTGTCCGAGAAACGCCTCGCGGACGCCGACGCGCAGCGTGTCGCTCCGCCGACCGGCGCGCTCGAACACCTCGCCGGTCGCGCCGTCGAGCCGCTCGCCGGCGTTCGCGACCGCGGTCTCGACCGCGACCCCCTCCGCCACGTCTCCGCCGATCACGGTCATCGCCTCCCGCACCCCCCGCTCGCCGCCACGGACC
>NZ_NEWJ01000108.1:0-5748 GCF_002135045.1 Halorubrum sp. SD683 | reverse complement strand
GGGTCGGCGGCGGGCCCGAGCGCGCCGTCGAACCCGTCGCGGCCGTGGACCGCAATCGCGGGGATCCCGGGCAGCGTAGCGAGCGGGTCGTCGGCGCTGTCGGGCGTCACGATCAGGAAGGAGGTCTGACGCGCCGCGTTCGGGAGGCCGAGCGCGGCCGCCAGCCGCCGCGGCGACTTCCCGCGCGGGTCCGAACCTGCGGCGCGTGCCTCGCTCTCGTCGCCCTCCGAGTCGCCGAGGAGCGCGCGGAGGCGGTCGCGCTCGGCCGCGTCGAGGACGTACCCGCCCTCGTCTTCGAGGGCGGCGCACAGCGGGTCGACCGCCGGCGACACGGTGACGACCGCGGCGTCGCCCGCGGGGTGAGCCCCGAAGTCGTACGTCGCGCCGACCGCGACCCGCGCCGCCACGGCCGGGGCCGGGACCGACCCGTCGGCGACGGCGACGACGCCGTCGGCGCTCGCGGCGACGTTCGGCGTCCCACAGCGCTGTCCCGCGGCGACGGTGGTCTCGGAGCCGGCAGCGACGACGAAGTCGGCGCGCTCGAACAGCGCGTCCGTCTCGGGCTTCGAGGGCGGCGCCGGGAGCATCGAGACCGCGTCCGTCGGCGCGCCGGCGTCAGCGAGCGCGCGACTGACGGTCTCGACGACCGCGTCGCACGTCTCGACCGCCGACGGCGACGGCGCGAGGACGACCGCGTTCCGCGCGGCGAGCCCGTACAGTGAGAGGACCGCGGGGACCACGACCGGGTGCGTGGCGGGGACCGCCGCGCCGACGACGCCGAGCGGCCCGGCGACCGTCACCGTCCCCGCCGCGCCGTCGCGGTCGACCACGCCCGCGGTCGGCGCGTCTCGGACCGACCGCCGGGCGGCGTCGATCTCGGTCGCGACCTTCTCCGCCTTCGTCCCCGGGTGCCCCCGCCCCGTCTCGTTGGCCGCCGACCGCGCGAGCCGGCTGATCGTCTCTCCGTCCGCCAAGCGCTCGCCGACGGACCGCACGAGGGCGGCGGCGTCGTCGGGGTCCCACGCGGCCAGTTCGTTCGCCGCCGTCCGCGCCGCGGCGACGGTTCGCTCTGCGCGCCGCGACGAGTCCGAGGCCGCCGCGTCGGGTCCGCCGGCCGCCGCCCTCGCTTCCTCCGGGCCGGTCGCGCTCGGACCGTCGCGTCCATGCGTCGCCGGTCCGTCGCTCCCGTCCTTCGACGCCTCGGCGGGGTCGGTCGGTTCCGTCCCGTCGGGCGTCTCCGCGCCCGGGCCGTCGCTCCCGCTCGTCCGATCCCCACTCATGGGTACCACTGCGCCGGTGTCCGGCTTATTCTCACCCCGTGAAACACTGTGTCACCGCGCGGGCCAAGTCGTCATCGAAGAAACAGTTATGTCGGTGGGGACGGTGCGGGGGGACGTATGACCGAGCCGTCGGAGCTCGCGGGCGTCGTCGAGCGTCGCCTCGACTTCCTCGAACGGCTCGCCGCGGAGCCGCTGCGAAAGCACGAGCTCGTCGACGCGCTCGGTCACTCCCGGTCGACGGTGAACCGCGCGATAGACGAGCTGGAGGCGGCCGGGCTCGTCGCCGGCGAGACCGACGGCTACCTGACGACGCTCTCGGGCCGCCTCCTCGCGGAACAGTACCGCGAGTTCCTGACGGCCGCGGCCGACCTCGCGGCCGCGGGCGACGTGCTCGACCCCCTCGGCGCGGACATCGGCGTCGACCCCGCGGTCCTCCGGAAGGCCGAGACGCACCGGGCCGCAGCGCCGGACCCGTACCGACCGCTGGAGGCCCTCGACGACGCGCTCGCCGACGCCGACTCGGTCGGCGCCGCGCTGCCCGCGTTCCCCTACCCGCGGGTGGCGGAGCGGCTCCGGCGCGCGGCCGTCGGCGGCGGCTCCGTCGATCTGGCGCTGGCGGATCGGGCGTACCGCCACGCGACCGAACGGTTCGCGGACGACCTCGGTACCGTCGCGAACCGGGACGACTGTCGGATCGCCGCCGTCGACGCCGTCGACGCGGGAGTCGTCGCGGCCGACGACACCGCGCTGCTCCTCGTCTTCGACGACGGCGCGCTCCACGGCGTGACGGCGTCGACCGAGCCAGAGGCGGTCGCGTGGGCGGAGACCGAGGTGCGCGGGCTGATCGAGCGGGGCCGCGACACGACCGAAGCGCTCGCGGCGACCGGGCGCGCGGCGGGGAAGCGGACCGGAGGCGGCCGGCTCGGCGGCGACGGCTCGCGTGACTCGCGCCGCTCGTCCGACGGCGGCCTCTTGGGACGCGGGTATCCGAACGACGAGGGGGCCGGATCGCTCTCGGCGCAGGGGTTCCGCGCGGTCGACGAGGACCGCCTCGCCGGCGATCCGAACCCGTGCGGCCCGCTGCGGGCCACGGCGTCGTTCCCCGAGGTCGACGCGGGACACGTCCTCGAGAGGAGCGTCGCGTGCGACGGCGAGCGGCGCGAGCTCGCGGGGGCACTCGTCGAGGGGCTCGCCGGCGGGACCGACCACGCCCTGGTCGGGCCGCCGGGAAGCGGCAAGAGCACCGTCTGCCGGAGCGTCGCGGTCGAGTGGTACCGGTCGGGACGCGGCCCGGTGACGTACCGGACAAGCGACGGGGGCGACCCGTTCACCGCGACGGACCGCCTGCGCGAACGCGTCACCGGGGGGGACGGACACCACCTCGTCGTCGTCGAGGACGCCGTCGACCCGGGGGCCGCGGAAGCGATCACCGTCGCCCGCCAACTGGCCGACTGCGGCGACGTGTCGTTCCTGTTCGACGCGCGCGAGGAGCCGTACGACGACCTCGACGGGCTCCCGCTGTCGCCCGCTGACCTCCGCTACCGGCGGGCGATCGAGACCGTTCGGATGCCCCGACTCGACGAGCGCGAGGTGGAGCGGTTCGTCCGCCACGTCGCCGACCGCACCGGAACCGCGCCGGCGGCCGATCCGAGCTCGCTGCTTGACGACGTGCGCGGCGACGACGACGAGCGCGTGGGGGAGCTGCTCGCGCTCGGCCACCGCCTCGTCCGCGCGGTCCGAGGCGGGACCGTTCGGTCGGAAGAGGCGGACGAGAACGCCGGCGAGGCGTCGCCGGAGAATGAAGCGGGCGGCGCCGCGCCCGCGTCGGGGTTGGAGCGGGCGGTCGCGGAGGCGGTGCGCGAGGTCAGGAACCGCCCGCCGCCGACCGCGGACGTCGCGGTGCTGGTGAACCTCCTCAACGTCGCCGGCGCGAGCGACCTCCGGACGCTGGCGTACGCGCTCGTCGACGATCGCGAGGGGGCGACCGGCGGCGGAACCGACCGCGAGCCGTCGCCGACCGTCGACGGGGTCCGACGGGCGCTCGACCGCCTCGCGGGGACGGTCCTCGTCCGGGCGGGCGACGGGGAGTACCGCGCGGTCCACGACGAGTGGTCGGTGCTATTCTTGGAGCGGCTCGTCGACCGCGAGCCGGAGCCGGTCGTCGCCAGACGCGTGGGCCGGGTCGTCTCGCGGCTGCTCGCGCTCGCGGACGACCCGGCGCGTCGGTCCCGCGTCCGGCGGGCCGTCGGCGGGGAGGCGCCGGCAATAGACCGGATCGAGCGCGGCCCGAGCGCGTGGGCGGCGGCGACCATCCGGTCGGTGTACGGCGTCGGACGGCGGTACCCGCGGCTCGCCGCGCTGTACGGTCGCGTCCGCTACGCGTGGATCGACCTCCCGGACGCGTGCCCCGACGACCTGCGCGACCGGCCGCCGGAGTGGGTCGCGCGGATGTACATCGACGCCGGCGACCTCGACGGCGCCGCGGCGGCGCTGGACGCGTGGCGGCCGACCGGCGAGGCGGGGGCGGCCGAGCGCCAGCGGGGGTACGGCGACGTCGCCCGTCGGCGGGGCGAGTACGACGCGGCGCGGGAGCGGTTCCGGCGGGCCGAGGAGCTGTTCGCCGCCGCGGGCGATCGGACCGGGCTCGCGTCGGCGGTCCGCGGGCGGGCGCAGGCGGCGCACTTCGACGGCGACTACGAGGCCGCGTACGAGGCGGCGTCGCGGGCGTGCGCCATCGCCGCGCGGACCGGCGACCCGATCGCGAAGGCGAAGGCGATGACGGACGCCGGCAACGCCCTCGACGCCCTCGACGGGTCCGACGCGGTCCTCGAGCACTACCGGGTCGCCGGCGACCTGTTCCGCGCCCACGACGACACCCACGGCGAGGCGAACGTCCGGGCGAACCTCGCGGTCGCGCTGCGGCGGCGGGGGGACCTCGACGCCGCCGAGCGGACCGCGCGCCGCGCGCTGGACGGCTACCGGACGGCGGGGGACGAACATCGAGAGGCGATCTCGCAGTTGAATCTCTCCGCGATCGCGGAGCAGCGCGGCACCGTCGGCGAGGCGGTCGCTCGCGCGGCGGAGGCCCGGGCGATCGCCGAGCGGATCGGCTCCGACATGTGCGAGGCGCTCGCGTTGAGCCACCTCGGCAGCGCGGCGCACCTCGCCGGCGACTTCGACCGGGCGGAGCGGTTCCTGAGGACTGCCTTGGACCGCTTCGACGCGCTCGACGCCGACGCCCGGCGCGCGATGGTGACCGCGATCCTCGCGGAGGTGGCGGTCGACCGCGGCGATCCGGGCGCGGCCGAGCGGCGGGTCGAACGGGCCGCGGCGCTGCTCGACGACCACGCGGGCCGCAAGCGGCTGGCCGAGACGGACCGGATCCGCGGGCGGGCGGCGCTGGCTCGCGGCGACGGCGCTTGAATCCGCGGTCGAGTCGGCCCGGGAGGGGGGGTTCGCGCAGGCCGAGGCGAAGGCGCTCGCGTCGCTGGGCGCGGCGGCGGCCGAGCGCGGCGACGTCAAGGCGGCGGCGGGTCGGCTGACGGCGGCGCTCGACCTCGGCCGGCGAGTCGAGGACGCGCGGGCGGTCGCGTCGGCGGGCGATCGGCTCGCCGACCTGCTCGCGGGGAACGACGCCGGACCGGAACCGATCGACCGCGAGGCGCTTCGGGCGGCGCTCCGCGAGGCGCCGCCGGAGGCGGTCCCGCCGGATTCGGCCGCGGACCCGGCGGCGTACCGGGAGATAGCCGAGCGCTGGCGCGTCGACGGCGACGGGGTCGCCGCGTCGTACCCCGCGCTCGGCTGAGGGGTCGGCCCGGCGGCTTCGGGCGCTGTCGCAACCGCTTTCAGCGCGCGCTGAGAACGGCGGCCATGACCGACGCCGACACGCTCGCGGACCTCCGGACCGCGGCCGACTACCAGTTCGGGGCCGACGCGGGCGAGGCCCTGTTCCCGCCGGACGCCCCGCTCACGGTGCGCCGGTCGAGCGGCGGCCGCCCGCGGCAGGTGATCGACGGCGACGTCGACGACACCCCCGGCAGCAGCGAGGGCGACCGACTTGTCTCGTACGGCACCGACGGCCGGTTTACGCTCGGGCTCGCCGGCGGGAAGCGGATCGCCGACGCGTTCCCCGAACCGCGACACCGGATGGTCGTCGGCGAGGAGAGCGAGCCGTTCGTGCGCGAGGGGCGCAACGCGTTCGCGAAGTTCGTCACCGCGGCCGACGACGGGATCCGCCCCGGCGACGAGGTGCTCGTCGTCGACGAAAGCGGAGCGATCTTCGGGGTCGGCCGCGCCGAACTCTCCGGCGCGGAGGCCGAGCAGCTCGGCTCCGGCGTCGCCGTGAAGACGCGCGACGGGAACCCCGCTGACGGCGACTGACGGATTTGTACGCCGGCGCGTGCCTGCGAGCGGCCGCCACCGGCGGCCGCGAGACAGCACGTGCGAGGGACGCGGTGAGCGCTCGGAG
>NZ_NEWJ01000107.1:0-6051 GCF_002135045.1 Halorubrum sp. SD683 | reverse complement strand
GCCGCGACGCCACGCGGGCGACCGGAACGCCGGCCACGTCCGGCCCGTCGCCGAGTTCGACGGCCGGCTCCGCTTCCGCCTCCTCGTCTTCGTCCGCATCGGTGTCGCTCATGCCCCGCGGTTCCGCTCGGGCGACACTAATGGTTTCGATGCCGCTCGGGCCGCGCGGGGACGGTCCGCGCGTTCGGTCCGCCGGGTGAAATACACCGAAATAATTCGGTGATACTGTTATGTTATCCGGCCGTAATTTCTGGTTGGGGCAATAGCACACGACTCCCGGATCTGCGATTCGACACTCGCAGCGCCTGTCGCTGCGCTTTTCCGACGCGTTCATCCTGACGACGAGGTGTTCCGCCGCCGGCAGCCGGGACACCCTCGCCCGTCACTCCCAGCCGCGGTCGGTCCGGTTCAACCGCTCGCAGCCGTCCTCGCTGACGACCACGAGGTCCTCGATCCGGCAGCCGAACCGTCCGTCGAGATAGATCCCGGGCTCGACGGAACACACCATTCCCGGCTCCAACTGGCGGTCGTTTCCGGCGACGAGATACGGCTCCTCGTGGACGTCCAAGCCCACACCGTGGCCCGTCCGGTGGACGAACGCGTCGCCGTACCCGGCCGCCTCGATCACGTCCCGTGCGGCGCGGTCGACGGCGGACGCGGGGACGCCGGGCGCGACCGCCTCGACCGCGGCCGCCTGCGCCTCGCGCACGACCTCGTGGACCTCGGCGTACGCCTCGTCTGGCTCCTCGCCGAAGAGGAGGGTCCGCGTCTGGTCGGACGGGTAGCCGTCGACGCGCGTCCCGAAGTCGAGGACGACCGGCTCGCCCGCGCGTATCTCCCGGTCGCCGTGGCCGTGGTGGGGTTTCGCGCCGTTCTTGCCCGCCGCGACGACCGTCTCGAAGCTGACGCCGCGGCCCCCGCGCTCGGCGAGTCGGTCCGCGATCCACTCGGCGAGCGCGGCCTCCGTCATGCCCACCGCGTCCGGGCCCAGTTCCCGGAGGTCGCCGACGACCGCGTCCGCGACCCCCGCGGCCTTCCGCAGCGCCGCCACCTCGGCCTCGTCCTTCCGGACCCGGAGGTCGGCGAGCGCCTCGCTCGCGAGCCCCCACGTCGCGTCGGGGGCCGCCGCCCGGAGGTCCTGCGAGAACCGCGCCCACATGGTGTCGTCGACGAGGAGCCGCCCGGCGTCGAGCCCCCGGTCCGCGAGCAGCTCGCGCGTCGCCGCGACCGGGTCCTCGCCGTCGGCCCACGTGCGGACCTCACTGACGGTCGTCGCCTCGCGGACCTGCGTCTCGTACAGCGCCGGCACGAGCAGCGCCGGCTCCGGGTCGGCGGCGCCCGCCGCCGGCACGACGAGGAAGAAGTGTCGCTCGCCCGGCTCCTCGGCGAAGCCGGTGAGGTATTCGAGGTTGCGGCTCGGGAACGCGACCAGTCCGGCCGCGTCGACCGCGTCCAACCGGCGCGCGGTCCGCCCGCGTCGTCGCTCGTGCGGGCGGGTCGACCTCTCCGCTCCCGCCCCGCCCGCGTGTGCGTCGTCGGTCACGCGCCGACGTTCGGACTCGGTATATAAGTAGGGTGGCGTTGACGGGGCAGCAAGCGGCGCATAACTACTGGTGAGTGGTTGTTACGTAATACCATGTCGACCGAGAACGCGGCGACGTTCGACTGCCCCGAGTGCGACGTGAGCGCGCCCTCGACGTCGGTCCCGTACGACTCGCTCGGCTACGTCGTCTGCCCGGTGTGCGGCTACGCGGCCACGCCGGAGCGGTCGTCGAGCGCGGACCGCTCGCCGAGCGCGGGCGACTGACTCGCGGGGACACAGGCCTCGAAGTCGGGAGGCACCCGCGCGACCGCCTCGGAACCGCACCGCTTTAGCCCCGGGGCGCGTCGGGTCCGATATGGGCTGGTCGCTGGAGCGCGACGACGGCACGGTCACCGAGTGGGAGCGATCGGACGGGTACGCGACCGTCAGGCTCCGGGAACGAACCGACGGGGAGTTCGTCGTCCGCCTCGACGTGATGGAGCAGGCGGCCGACGACTCCGCCTACGAGCGGGAGCGGTTCGACGACCGCGATGCCGCCGAGGAGCGCGCGGTGGCGTGGCGCGACGCCCGCGACCTCGACGACTGACGCTGGCCGCTCCGACAACCGAGCGCGGTTCGCCTGCTCTCCAACTTACTCGATGTCGACTTCCTCGTCGAGAAACACCTGACACTCGACGGTCCGGCCTTCGGGGTCCTCGGCGAAACACTGGTAGATGTCGTACGTCTCGTTCTCACGCGGCGGCGTCACGACCGCGTCGCCGAGCCGCTCGCTCGCGGCGTCGACCGCGTCACGGTCCGGGTAGACGAACGTGAGGATGCCGCAGTCGTCGACCTCGTCGCGCTCGCAGAACCCGAACAGGAAGCCGCCGAACGCCAGGATCGTACAGTCGGGCTGTTCGACCCGCACCGTCGCGCCCAGTCGCTCGCGGTAGAACTCGACGACCGCCTCGCGCCGCTCCGTCGCGTGGAAGACGATTCCGGTCACGTCGGCCCGCTCGCGCGGCGAGCACTTTATCGCTCCGGGTGGGTCGGCGCGTCGAACCCGCCCCGGACGAGTGGCTTCGCGACGTGTCGGCGCGCGCTCGGCGGGACCTCGTACCAGCCGGCCTCGAGGTCGCGCTCGATCGGCTCCGCGACCTTCCCCGGCGCCTCAGTCCCGCAGTCGCGGCACCGGTACCCCTGATCGCTCCCGGCCGACGACATCGAGCGACCGCAGTCCGGGCAGGTCGGCACCGCGGGCGCGGTCCGGACGAGGTCGCGGACGGCGAACTTCTCCAGCTTCAGGGTGCTCGCCGGCTCGTCCGCGTTGTCCCGGACCTCGTGCTCGCCGCAGAGCGTGACCCGGTCGCCGGGGCGGAGCGCCCGGACGCGGTCGCGGAACCGGCCCGTCGGGGCGAACGCGACGGCGCGGAGGCGGTCGGCGTCGGTCTCACCGTCCGACCCCACTCCGGCGGCGTCGCTCGCGACGTCGACGTGGACGTGGCCACCCCGCTTCGTCTCCGGCGCGCTCGCCACCGCGCCGGCGACCCGATAGCCCGCGCCGTCGCGGAGGTCGCCGATCCGGCTGGGTGCGAGGTGGGCGTCGGTGCCCTGGTTCGTCAGGAACGTCGCGGCCCGCTCGGTCGGCTCGCCGTCGACGGCGGCCGCCACCGCTCGACACGCGGCCGCGTCGTCCCCCCGGATCCCGTAGAGGATCGGGCCGGGCGCGTTCGGCACGCAGACGGTCTTCCCCGTGCCGCGGTCGACCGTGTCCCACACCGCCGGATACCCCTCGTCGGCGGCGGCGAAGACGCTCTCGGCGTCGACCTCGCGGGGCGTCCCGCAGCGGTCGAGTTCGCGGTAGGTGATGCGCTCGAACGTCCAGTCGTCGAACGCGGCCGGCGCGCCGACCGCGGCGAGCGCGCCGATCCGCCCCCGGCCAGCGACCGCGTCCGATTCGCCCGCGCCGCCCGCCGACCCGACCGCGACGTGTCGGAACCCGTGTTCGTCGGCCAGCCCGACGGCCTCGGCGACCGAGAGCCGCTCGCGGAGCGCGCGCCGCGCGAACGCGGCCACCGCGCCGGGGATCGGCGTTCCGGTCGGATCGAAGGGGTCGCCGGCGACGTCGAGGTCCGCGACCACTACGCCGGGCGAGGTACGCGGGTCCGCGGCCGCGGCGAACGCTTCGACCGCCTCCGCCGCGACCGACGCGGCCGACTCCGCGTCCGTCCCGGTGACGTGGAGCGCGACCGCGGCGTTCCCGCGTGTCTTGTGTTTCACGGCCGGATTGAGGCGGACGAGCAGCCGGCGCCGGACCCGAGCCCCGGCGTCAGCGAGGCGCTCCGCGATCCGCGTCGCCACGTAGGTCGTACACATCCCGCGCTCGCGGGAGTCGGTGTCGTCGACGGCGACGATCGGCATGTCGCGACGTTCGCGTCGCCGAGGCAAGCCCCTTTCGAGGCCGGTCGAGGCTGCTCCGGGCCGGCTGAGGCGATCCAGCGACCGCTCGGGTATATAACCGTTTCCCGCCGCGGGAGGAAGAAATCGCCCGCGGGCGGTGGGTTCGCCGGCGAACGGGCGACACAACGCATATATACGGCGAGACGCTTGTTCCGGCTATGTCCCGGACTGCGCTCATCGGGAACGTCACCGCGATGCTGGAGGACGCAGGGTTCCTCGTCAGCGACCGGTGTGCGGTCCGGCCCAAGAGCTTCGACGTGGCGGCCCGCCGTAACGAGGACCTCCTCCTCGTGAAGATCCTCGGCAACGTCGACGCGCTCGACGCGGAGACCGGCGCGGAGATGCGCCGGCTCGGCGAGTACCTCAGGGGGACGCCGATGGTGATCGGGATCCGGACCCGCGACGAGGAACTGAAGCCCGGCGTCGTCTACTTCCGACACGGCGTCCCGGTGATCAACCCGGACACCGCCTACGACCTCTTCGTCGAGGGGATGCCGCCGCTCATCTACGCCGCCCCGGGCGGGCTGTACGTCAGCCTCGACGGCGACCTCCTCGCCGACGAGCGCGAGGAGCGCGGCTGGTCGCTCGGCCGGCTCGCGAACGAGCTGGGCGTCTCCCGGCGCACCGTCTCGAAGTACGAGGACGGGATGAACGCCTCCATCGAGGTGGCGATCCAGCTGGAGGAGCTGTTCGACCAGCCGTTCTCCAGCCCGGTCGACGTGCTCGACGGCGCGGACGAGGTCCGCGACTCGGAGCCGACGCCGTCGGCCCCCGAGGCCGACCCGGACGACGAGCACGTCCTCCACGTGCTGACGAGCGCCGGGTTCACGGTCCACCCGACCGCCCGCGCCCCGTTCAAGGCCGTCTCCGAGGACGAGGACAGCCCCGAGACGCGCGTGCTCACCGGCCACTCCGCGTTCACGGCCGCGGCCGAGAAGCGCGCCCGGATCATGTCCTCCATCGGCGAGGTCGCCCGGACCCGATCGGTGTACTTCACCGAGGAGAAGGAGAAGCGCGAATCGGTCGACGGCACCGCCTTGGTCTCCTGCGAGGAACTCGCCGACGTCACCGACCCCGAGCAGATCCGCGAGCTGATCCGCGACCGGGCCCGCGCTCCCTCGGAGGCCTGACGAGCCGCCGCGCTCCGCTCAGCGACCGAGTAGCCGACTGAAAAATCCGCCGTCGCCCTCTTCCTCCTCCTCGTCAGCGGACGACGTGTCGGCGTCGTCTGTCGCCTCTCTGCCGGCGTCGCCGTCCGGCTCCTCCTCGTCCGATAGCACGGTGTTCATCGTCCCGGTGTCGTCGTCGCGGAACGGGATGCTCCCCGCGAGTTCATCGTCGATGTCGTCCGCCGCCGGGTCGGCGCTCGTGGTCCCCTCGCCGTCCGCCTCTCCGCGCTCGGTGGCCGCCTCGCGTGCCGTCTCGTCCGCGTCGGGAATCGCGTCCGGCTCCTCCTCCGTCTCGGCCTCGGGGCCGGTGGCCTCGAGCTCGGCGGCCGCCCTCCCTCCGGCCATGGACTCGTCACCGGCGTCGGTTCCGCCGGCCTCGTCGTCGCTCGCCGCATCGCCGACGGCCTCGCGAGTCGGCTCGTCGTTCTCGACGGGCTCTTTCGGGTCGCCGCGGGCGTCGCGTGTTTCCCCGTCGGTATCGTCGCCCACGTCTCCGTCCGCGCCGTCGTCACCGCCTTCCTCCGTATCGTCGCCCACGTCTCCCTCCGCGTCGTCGCTCACCTTTTCGTCCGCGTCGCCGTCCGGCGGTTCACTCTCGCTCGCGACGATGATGTCGTCGCCGTCGCCCGGCTCGGCCACGCCGCTCGCGTCGGGGTCCGCGACGATGATGTCTTCGTCCGACTCGGGATCCGTGCCCTCGTCTTGGTCCGCCTCGGCCTCGGCGGCCGCGTCCTCATCCGTTTCCCCGGCAGCGTCCCGCTCGCTCACCTCGCTCGGGCCGCCGTCGTCCGCGTCGTCCGCCGCCGGTCCGTCGTCGACGATCACGGCGTCGTCGTCCGTCGCGGTCGGCTCGCCGTCGCCCTCCGGGTCGTCCGCCCCGGCCCCGCTCGCCGCGTCGGC
>NZ_NEWJ01000106.1:0-6434 GCF_002135045.1 Halorubrum sp. SD683 | reverse complement strand
GCAGCCCGGTCCACAGGCGACGAGTTGCAGGGTTCCCGGAGTCGGTCCGCGAGTCGGTCGCCGACGCGGCCGACGACGACGCGTATCCGATCGCCGCCGACGTGGGGCTCGACCCGTTCAGCCGCGAGGCGTACGACCACCTGGAGTCGACCTACCGCGAGCAGGGGCGCCGCGACCTCTTCTCGGCGATCACCGACCGCGACCACCTCCGCGTGACGAGCTACGTCGTCGACGTCGGGCGGGGGGTCGGCGTCCTCCACGCCGAGGACGACGGGACCCCCAAAGAGCGGCTCGTCGGCTCGTGGATGGGCGGCATGTTGCGCGAGCTCGACTCGCGCGGCCGGAAGAACCCGCAGGCGTTCAGCTACGACGGCGTCCTCTCGCAGGGGAACGGGGTCGCCACCGTCGTCGAGGACGCCAGCCAGCACGCGGACCTGCTCCGGCGGCTGCTCAACGTCCCCGACGAGCGGCGCGTGAAGCTCGACAAGGGGATCGGGATGGACTTAGACACCCAGCTGATCGTCATCTCGAACCCCGACCTCGACGCCGAGTTGGACCGGCACGCCGAGCGCGGCGACGCCGACCCGCTGAAGGCGCTGAAGCGCCGGCTCTCGAAACACGAGTTCCGGTACCTCACGAACCGCCGCTTGGAGGCGCGGCTGCTCCGGCGGGAGATCGCCGGGGCGACGGCGGTCGAGGACGGTAGCGTCGGCGCGAGCGGCGCGGCCGCCCCGGACGCCGGTGACGGCAGGGACCGCGATCCCGGAGCGGCGCCGCTGTCGGTCGCGGTGCGGGAGTCGGACGGGACGGTCGCCGAGCGCGAGATCGCGCCCCACGCAATCGGGGCGGCGGCGCTGTACGCGGTCGTCACGCGGCTCGACGCGGACGACCTGCCCGGCGACCTCGACCTGATCGAGACCGCCGAGCTGTACGAGACCGGCGAGGTCCGCCGCGGGGACGACGCGGTCACCGTTGCCGACGTGGACCTCGCCGAGGGGGACGGCCGAAACGGTATCCCCGTGACGTACGCGCGCGACGCGGTCGCGGACCTGCTCTCGTCGACCGCCGACCGGAGCCACCCGGAGCTTCCCGTCGAGCGAGTGATCACGCCGACGGACGTGCTCGACGCGCTCGCCGACGGGCTCGTCGACGCCCCCGTCTTCTCGCGGGCCGAGGCGGCGGAGTTCGACGGGCGGCGCGAGCCGGTCGCGACGCAGATCCGCGAGCGGCAGCGGGAGGACGTGATCGACGCGATCCTCGCCGCGGAGACCGTCTCGGCGGAGACCGTCGCCGAGTACGTCGAACACGTGTACGCGTGGGACGACGACGACCCGACGGAGCGCGGACGCGCGGACGAGGCGCCGGACCCGCTCGCGATGAAGGTGTTCGAGACGGAGACGCTCGGGCGGTTCGACGAGAGCGACTACCGCGGGACCGACCCGGGCCGGGCCGTCGAGAGCTTCCGGCGCGAGCGCGTGATCCGGGGACTCACGCGGTACGCGTGGCGGAACCGCGGCGACGCGTTCAGCGTCGACGACGTGGAGCTCGCCGAGGTGCCGGAGCTGAAGGCCGTTATCGACGCGAACGACCTCGCCGACGTGAAGCGGCGGTTCCCCGACCTCGATCCGGCGGCGTGGGCCGACCCGCCGGCCGACACCGAGACGGAACGGGTGAAGGCGGAGACGATCGACCGCCTGTGCGACCGCGGCTACACGCCGGCGTCCGCGGAACTGACGAGCCGGGCGGTGATGGAGCAGGTCCGCAAGGAGTGGCCCGATATCGACGGTGAGCGGGCCGGCGACGCGGGTCCGAGCGACGGTGCCGGTCCCGACGGAGGTGGTGACCCGTGGGACTGACCGAGGACCGCGAGCGGTTCCGCGAGGTCGGCGAGACGCGCCGGGCGGACCTCGCAGAGTTCATCAGCCACGGCGACCTCGGCGGGTCTGGCGCGGACCGGATCCGGATCCCGATCAAGCTCGTCGACCTCCCCGCGTTCGAGTACGACCAGCGCTCCGCCGGCGGCGTGGGACAGGGCGGCGACGGCCAGCCGCAGCCCGGCCAGCCGGTCGACCCCGAGCCCGGCGACGGCGACGAGGCGGGCGACCCCGGCGAGGAGGGCGGCGACCACGAGTACTACGAGATGGACCCGGAGGAGTTCGCCCGCGAGCTCGACGAGGCGCTCGGGCTCGACCTCGAACCGAAGGGGAAGCAAGTGATCGAGGAGGTGGAGGGCGACTTCACCGACACCGCCCGCGCCGGCCCGCGGGGGACCCTCGACGTCGACGAGTTCTTCAAGCGGGGGTTAAAACGCCACCTCGCCACCGACTTCGACGGGGCGTACGTCCGGGAGGGCCTGTTCGTCGACGGCGCCGACGTGGACGACGTCTTCGCGTGGGCGCGCGATGAGGGCGTCCCGGTCTCGCGGGCGTGGATCGCCGACGCCGCCGCGACCGTCGCGGACGAGCGGGGCGAACCGGTCGCCGCGCTTGACCGCTGGGAGAGCTTCGAGGCGCTCGACGACGGGGTGGACCACGAGCCCGTCACGCACCGGATCCGGCGCGAGGGGCTCGACAGCGTTCCGTTCCGCAGCGAGGACGAGCGGTTCCGTCACCCGGAGGTGATAGAGAAGCGCGAGCGCAACGTCGTGGTGATCAACGTCCGCGACGCCTCCGGCTCGATGCGCGAAACGAAACGCGAGCTCGTCGAGCGCGTGTTCACGCCGATGGACTGGTACCTGACCGGGAAGTACGACGCCGCCGAGTTCCGGTACGTCGTCCACGACGCGGAGGCGTGGGAGGTCGACCGCGAGGAGTTCTTCGGGATCCAGTCGGGCGGCGGAACCCGGATTTCGAGCGCCTACGAGCTCGTCGAGGAACTGCTGGAGGAGTACCCGTACAGCGAGTGGAACCGGTACGTGTTCGCCGCGGGCGACTCCGAGAACGCCGGTAGCGACACCACGAACAACGTGATCCCGCTGATGGAGTCGATCGACGCCAACCTCCACGCGTACGTCGAGACCCAGCCCGGCGACGGCGCGGCGAACGCCCGCCACGCCGACGAGGTCGAGTCCGCGTTCGGCGACGCCGACGACGTGGCCGTCGCGCGCGTCTCGGAACCGGACGACGTCACGGACGCCATCTACGAGATCCTCAGCACGGAGTCTGACGGCGGCGGGAGCGCTCCCGCCGGAACGACTGCGGCGCGGCGGACCGACGGAGGTGAACGCAGATGAGAGACGACCGGATCGAGGCGAAGCGTGAGGCCGACGCCCTCGACGAGCCGGCCGAGGAGGCCCGTGAGCTGGCCGAGCGGCTCGGGTTGGAGCCGTACCCGGTGCGGTACTGGGTGGTCGACCACGACCAGATGAACGAGCTGATCGCCTACGGCGGCTTCCAGCGCCGGTACCCGCACTGGCGGTGGGGGATGAACTACGAGCGGCAGCGCAAGAAGGACCGCCACGGGCTCGGGAAGGCGTTCGAGATCGTCAACAACGACGACCCGGCCCACGCGTTCCTCCAGGAGTCGAACGCGGCGGCCGACCAGAAGGCGGTGATCACCCACGTCGAGGCGCACGCGGACTTCTTCGCGAACAACGAGTGGTTCGGGCTGTACGCCGACCGCGGCGAGGGCGGCCCGAACGCCGCGGCGCGGTTGGAGCGCAACGCCGACCGGATCGCGGCGATCGCGAAGCGGGCCGACGTCGACCGCGACGAAGTCGAACGCCTGATCGACGCCGTGAGCGCGCTGGAGGACACGATCGACCAGCACAGCCCGGTCGACGCCGCGCGGTCCGTCGAGGAGCCGGGGATCGCGGACGACGTGAGCGGCGACGGCGACGACGCGCTCGACGCGATAGAGGCCCGGATCGACGACCTCGACCTCTCCGAGGAGGTGCGCCGGGACGTGTTCGACGACGAGTGGCTCGAAGCGCGCGGGGAGGGCGTCGAGCCGGAGGAGCCCCGCCCGGACGTGCTCGCGTTCCTGCGCGACCACGGGAAGCGGTACGACCCGGATAGCGGGAAGGCGGTCGACCGCGAGCCGTGGGAGACGACCGTCGTCGACGCGATCCGCGAGGAGGCGTACTACTTCGCCGGGCAGAAGCAGACGAAGGTGATGAACGAGGGGTGGGCGACGTACTGGGAGTCGCTGATGATGGGCGGCGAGGGGTTCGCCGGCGAGGACGAGTTCCTCACGTACGCCGACCACATGTCCCGAGTGCTCGGCTCGCCCGGCCTCAACCCGTATAAGCTCGGCTTCGAGCTGTGGACGCACGTGGAGCTGCGCGCCGCGCGCCGAGAGGTGATCGACAAGCTGCTCCGGGTCGACGGGGTGACGCCGGAGAACTTCCACTCGCGGATCGACCTCGACGAGGTCGCGACCCTGCTCGAACCCCACCCGGCGGTCGCGGGCGCCGGCCCGGCGACGCTGGACGAACTCGCCGACCTCGCCGCCGACGGCGATCCGCGCGTCGACGCCGAGGCGGTCGACCGGGCGCTGTCCGCCCGGCGCGAAGACGGCGACGGCGCGTCGGCCGACGGCGAGGAGATTGACGTGGAGCGGTACCCGTGGAAGCTCCTCACGCGCGAGGGGCTCGCGGAGCGCCACTACGTCCTCTCGCGGCCGGAACACCGGGGCGCGCTCCGGAACGTCTCTCGGGAGACGCTCGAAGAGCAGGCGCGGTACCTGTTCGACGTGGACCGGTACGCGACGGTCGCCGAGGCGATCGCCGACGTCGACCGCGCGGCCGGCTGGGAGCGGATGTTCGAGGTCCGCGAGAGCCACAACGACGTGACGTTCATCGACGCGTTCCTCACCGACGAGTTCGTGCGCGAGGGGAACTACTTCACCTACGAGTACAGCCGAGCCGCCGAGGAACACCGCGTCGCCAGCGTCGACGCCGACGACGTTCGGAAGAAGCTGCTCCTCCGATTCACCAACTTCGGGAAGCCGACGATCGTCGTGTTGGACGGGAACTTCCGCAACCGGGGGGAGCTACTCATCGGCCACCGGTACAACGGCGTCGCGCTCGACGAGGAGCGCGCCAAAGCGACGCTAAAGCGCGTGTTCGAGCTGTGGGGTCGCCCGGTGAACCTGGCGACGATCCGCGTCGAGTACGACGACGGGGCCGTCCGGCGCGCCAAGCGACGCGGCGAGGAGCCGGAGGGAACCGAGGTCGGCGTGCGCTTCCAGTACGACGGCGGCGAGGTGACGGAACACGACCTCGACGAGTCGATCCGGGAACGGATCACCGCGGACGAGGTCGACTACGACACGAAGCCGGACGACTGGCTGGCGTGATCCGGGCGGGCGGCCCCCTCGGCCGGCGCCGGCGGGCCGACGCTCAGGCGAGGTCGCCGACCAGTTCCGCCACCGCCGCGACCTCCTCCTCGTTGATCCCGTGGCCCATGCCCTCGTAGATCCGTTCGTCCACGTCGGCCCCGAGCGCCTTCAACACCGCGGTCGTCTCGTGGACCCGCTCCTCGGGGATGTGCGGGTCGACGTCGCTACAGCCGACGAACGCAGGGGTGCTGGCGAGGGGGCCTGTCGCGTCGTCGCCCGCTCCGCTCCCGCGGTCGCCGGTCGCGAGGTAGTCGTCGACCTCGACCGCCTCGCCGATCAGCCCGCCGCTGAACACTGCGAGTCCGCCGTAGCGGCCGGGATCGCGGGCCACGAACTTGCTCGTGAGACAGGCGCCCTGCGAGAAGCCGGCGACGAGGACGCGGTCACGATCGATCTCGGCGTCTGTCGCGCGGTCGACGGCCGCGTCGACGGCCCGAAGGCCCGAGGTCCGCCCCGGCTCGTTGTCCGCGACCGGCGCGAGGAACGAGTTCGGATACCAGGTGTTCCCGGCGGCCGCCGGCGCGAGGATCGCCACGTCGCGGTCGCCGGCGAGCCGTTCGCCCAAGTCGACGACGCTGCGGGCGGTCGCGCCGCGACCGTGGACGAGTACGAGCGCCGCGCCCGCGTCGTCGAGCGGCGTTCCGGCCGTGACCAGCGGCTCGTCGCCGTGCGGGTCGTCGCCCGCGTGCGGGCCCTGAGCGCCGTCCGCCATCTCAGACCCCCACGCCGGCGTCGGCGTCGGGCAGGTCGTGTTTGTTTACCGGCAGGCCGAGCTCCTCCAGCGCGCCCTCCATGTGGCGGTCCTGCGCGAAGTCGGCGCCGTCCTCCTCGCGGAGCCGCTGCGCGGTCGCGAGCACCTCGCCCTTGCGGTCGTCGGGTATCTCGTATTTGTCGGCGGACAGCTCGATGACGAGCCCGTTGTTGTCTTGGGTGTACGCTCTTCAGTAGACTGGCGGAACCAGGAGTATTAGTGCCTCTGGCCTGGCAAAGACGGGTATGTGTGAAGACCGTCCTGCCTTCGGCCAGAGGCTAGCGGAACTTGCGGAACTTGGGGTAATAGAATTTCGGCCCGAGCCGCTCGACGCCATCGTCGA
>NZ_NEWJ01000105.1:0-6437 GCF_002135045.1 Halorubrum sp. SD683 | reverse complement strand
GATCGGACGCGGCTGCGGAGCCGGGTGCCGGTTCGGAGCCTGACCGGCCCACCGAGCGAGCCACGGTGCGGATCACCCGCGACGTGGGAGCGATCTTCGGCGTCGACGAGCGGGAGTACGAGCTCGCGAGCGAGGACGTGGTCTCACTGCCCGTCGAGAACGTCGATCCGCTCGTCCAGCGCGACGCCGCCGAGCGGATCGACTGACCGCGGTCGGCGAGGTCGGTCGCCCGAGTGAGTGACTCACTGCGGTCGACAGCGCCGCTCGACCGACCGACGGACACTAACGCCAGCGGCCGCTACGGTCCCTCGATGGAGATCGAGTTCCTCGGCGGCGCCCGCGAGGTGGGGCGGAGCGCCCTCCTCGTCGACGACGCGCTGCTCGTGGACTACGGACTGATGACCGCGGAGCCGCCGCAGTACCCGGTTCGCGATCCCGAGCCCGACGCGGTCGTCGTCTCGCACGGACACCTCGACCACGTCGGCGCGGTCCCCGCGCTGCTGAAGGGCGACCGCCGCCCGCCGATCCACTGGACGCCGCCGACCGGGGAGCTCGCGCGGACGCTCGCCGAGGACACGCTGAAGCTCCACGGGAACAGCCCGCTGTGCCCGTTCGGCGCCGAGCACGTCGCGCGGTTGGGCGAAGTGGAAGTGCGACACGGCTACGGCGACCCCTTCCCGGTCGCGGGCGGGATCGACGGCGGCGGCTACGAGGTGACGCTGTTCTCGGCCGGGCACATTCCGGGCTCGGCGCACGTCCTCGTCGACGACGGAGACACTCAGCTGCTGTACACCGGCGACTTCCACACCGACGACCAGCGGCTGGTCGCGGGGACGACGGCGCGCCCCGACGCCGACGCGGTGATCTGTGAGTCCACCTACGCGGACGTGACGCACGAGGACCGCGCCGCGGTGGAGTCGGCGTGGGCCGAGCGCGTCGAGCGGACCCTCTGGGAGGGCGGCACCGTCGTCGCGCCCGCGTTCGCCATCGGCCGGACGCAGGAGATGCTCCTCGTCGCGGCCGCGAACGACCTCACGCCGTACGTGGACGGGATGGGCGTCGGGGTGACGGAAACGCTCCGGCGGTACCCGTCGTTCCTCCGTGACGCCGACGCGTTCGGGGAGGCGGTCGGGCAGGCGCGCGTCGTCACGGGCCGCGACGGCCAGCGGAAGCGGGTCGCCGCCGAGAGCGCGCTGATCGTCACCACCTCCGGGATGCTCGCGGGCGGCCCGGTCCAGACGTACCTCCCGGAGATCAGGACGAGCCCGACGAACCTCGTGACGCTCACGGGGTACCAGGTGGAGGGGACGCCCGGCCGCGAGCTACAGGAGCGCGGGCGGTTGGAGCTGAACGGGCAGGTCAGGCCCGTGAGCGCGCGCGTGGCGTCGTACGACTTCTCCGCGCACGCCGACCGCGAGGGGCTGGAGTCGTTCCTCGACGCGTACCGGGACGCGCGCGTGCTGGTGAACCACGGCGACCGCTGCGAGGCGTTCGCCGCGGACCTGCGCGCGGACGGGGTCGACGCGAGCGCGCCCGAGGTCGGCGAGCGAATCGAGCTGTGAACGGGGTCAGTCGTCCTCGACGACGGACGTGTTCCGGACGGTTTCGGCGTCGAGCGGAACCCCCGTTCGTCTGACGCCGGGGCCCTCTCTCGGAGCGACGTGGTTCGCTCCGTTCCACCCCGGGTGGAAGTACGCGACCCCCTGCTCGGGGAACGCGACGCCGACGATCCGCTCGTTCGACGCGTTAGTCGATAGCTGCGGCCGCACTGGACTCGACGGATTCAGGCTCGCGACAGTTTCAGACCGGAGACTCCCCTCGGAACCGTTCGCACCCGGGACGGAGTCGGTGAGCCAAACGGTCGCCTCGACGGTCGCGCGTTCCCCGCCCGCCTCGACGAAGGCGTTCCCGACGCCCGCGTACCGGACGCCGGTCACCATCGGGCTCGTCGGGACGCAGGTGACGGTGTGGACGCGGCTGAGCGAGACGCTCACCCCGCCGCCGTTCCCGTCGACCTCGAAGACGAGCGGGACTTGCTCCCGCACCGGGCAGCGCAGGGTAACGTCGACCGCGGCGGCGGCGCCCTCGTCGAGCGACGAGGGGGGGTCGACTGACTCGATCGTCGCACGTGGCGATCCGGACGGCGCGATCGATACGTCGACGTCGATGTCGTCGAGGTCGCTCCCGAACCGGTTGCGGTACTCGACGACTGCCGTCAGCTCTCCGTCGCGGACTTCATCGGCGAGCGGCGCGTAGCCGAGGTACGCGCGCTCGTCGTCGGTGACGTTGACCGCGAGCCCGCGGTCGGCCTCCATCGCGGTGAACCCGGCGGTGCCGAATATCAGCCCGGCCGCCGCCGCGAACGCGAGCGCGATGCTCAGCGCGCGGAGCGGCCGTACGCGGGTCGACGGCGACGTAGCGACGTTCATTCTCGGCGGCGGAGTTCGGGGGGTTTCTCGGTGTTCCCCAAGCGCGTCCTGCGGCCGATGACGTGGTGGGCCACCGAGGAGATCCCGAAGACGGTGGCAGTGAACACCCCCACGTCGAGCGCCTCCAGCCCGGCGAATCCCGGTGTCCCCGTGACGACGGCGAGGAGGAGCGAGGCGGCGAGGGCCGCGAGCCCGACGTAGTAGAGGCTCCACGGGATCTCCCTGCTTCGGAGGACTTCGACGTAGATGTCGAGGCTCTCCAGCTCGGGTGTCGGCTCGACGAGGTTGGCCTCGTCGTCGACCGTCACCACGTTCACCTCCTCTAACTTCGGCAGGTGCGTGCGCTGAAGGGTGCTGTACACGTTTCGGCGGTCCTCGTACTTGACGTCCGTCGGGTCGATATCGTGTTCCCACGCGGTGACGTGCGTGGAGAGTTCGGAGACCTCGATCGGGCCTTCCGCCCGCTTGAGCGCGTGAATGACGAAGCGGCGTCGTCTGTTCGACAGGATTTCGAAGACCTCGTCTTCGGACAGTTCACCTCCGTTCTGACCCGTCTCGCGTGTCGGAGTTGTAGAGAGCATCGGTGTGAGCACCCTAATTTGGCGCCGGTCGGTCCCTCCCGCGAACCGGCGATATTCACCTGTAGCGTGCGCGTCGGCCCGGCATAAATAGGTTGGATAGTTAACTTGTTATGTTAGTAATGGGATAGGAACAGCCTCGGCTCGTCGCCTTTCGCGGAGCAAACGGGTCTGAGAACGGACCGATTACCGGGTTCCAAGGGGTTGTTGCGGATCGAAGCGGGTTCGAACGGCGGATCGCAGCGTCTCCACGCCGGCTTCAGGGTCGGATCGATACGGCTCATGAGCGGCAATTGTCTCGTATTGAGCCGTCCACATCGC
This sequence comes from Halorubrum sp. SD683, assembly GCF_002135045.1. Classification (NCBI taxonomy): domain Archaea; kingdom Methanobacteriati; phylum Methanobacteriota; class Halobacteria; order Halobacteriales; family Haloferacaceae; genus Halorubrum; species Halorubrum sp. SD683. The sequence continues at coordinate 3,109 of NZ_NEWJ01000105.1, read as the reverse complement.
GTATCGTGTCACCCACGTCGCGTATCGAGATCGGCACGCGAACATGTCGAGAATATCATAACGAAGTATCCCTCCCTGTATGTGATACCCAAGCACTTCCGGCCCGGATGTCCGGGTCGCGGGGGTGTGTGAACACAGGTGAGATACGATATGGAACGACGCAAGTTCATTGTTGGACTGGGTGCACTGGCTTCAGGAAGCGCGGCTGCGATGGGGACAGGCGCGTTCACCGCTGCGGAACTCGATGGACGAGAGGCGAACATCGGTGTGGTCAACGACAGCAACGGCCTCATCGGGCTCCAGTCCGGAGGATCCGAGTACGTCACCAACACCGGAGGAAGCGGCGAGAACGAGCTGATGATCGACCTCAGCTCGACCGGCGGCGGTGAGGGTGTCAACCCGAACTCCACCTACCAAGTCGGCGGACTGGGTCAGTTCGACTCCAGCAATATCGATCTAGTTCCGGGCGATCCGACCGTGGACCCACCGGTCGGACAGGTCGCTATCGACACGACCACGCTGATCTCGGAGGAGTACGCGTTCAAGGTGATGAACCAGACGGACAGTCCGAAAGACATCGAGGTTACCTACAACGCGAACGACGAGCCGTTCCCGGACGGTACGCGCCTCTTCCTGGTTGCCTACTACCCCGAAGGAGGCGATAGTTCCGAACAGGAGGAGGGCCTCGTCGTCGGGAGTGTCGCAAACGAAAACGCCAAATCGGCCAGCATCATTTTCGACGACGACCAGCAGTACTCGGCGTCGATCGGGTCGGGGAAAGAGTTTTTCATCACGATTCTCGTCGACGTGGGCGGTGCCGCCAGCGGCACCGATCTCGGCGGTACCCTCACCGTCCGCGCCGGAAGCCACGACGACTTCACCAACGCCGACGCGGGGACGTAACACCGCTCTCGGAGTATCATCATGAATCGACGCGATGTCGTGGTCGGACTGGGTGCGCTCGTCGGGACGGGAGCCGCGGCGTCCGGCACCGGCGCGTTCAGCGCGGCGGAGGCCTCCCGGGAGGCGAAGATCAACGTCGTCGACGACAGCGACGGGCTGGTCGGACTGGTCGCGAACGACGCGGTCGCGGGCGTTCGGATGAACACCGGGGGCGAGCTAACGATATCGCTCGGTGATGACGACCCCGGAGTGAACGTCGGCTCGGTATATCAGTTCGGGGCCTTCGTGTCCGACAACGGTGTGACCGACATCACGGGCGACACGTTCTCCGTGGTCGCGGCCGACGACCCGTCGGACATGAGCGGCGGGCAGGAATCCCTTGAGTCCGCGTTCGCCGTCGTGAATCAGTCGGCCAACGACCTCGCTCTCACGGTCGACTTCGAACTGCGAGACGACAGTGACGAGGGAACAAAGTACGCCTTCGAGCTACAGTCCTCGCAGGGCGGTGGCGGGACGCGGGAAGGGCTCGCGACGAGCCCAATAACAGGCCAGCTCACCGCGCAGCTGGCCACCGGCGAATCGATCGGGGTCTCGTTCATAGTCAATGCGCTAGACGGAGCGACGGCAGACGAAATCGCGGGGAGTCTGAGCCTCTCTGCGACGACCGTCTAGCGATCTGTGTTTTCCCTATTCCCCGCCGTCGGTGTACGCCCAGTCGTCGAGGACGCGCTCGGCGGCCGCGTTCGCCTCCGCCGGGGAGGGGCAAGAGCCGTCGACGACCTCTTCGGAGAGTTCGCCCGCGAGGTCGTACACCGCGGCCCCGTCCGCGCGCTCGGCGACGCGCTCGAAGGTGGGCCGGTAGCCGGCGGCGGCGCGCTGACCGATCTCGTCGAGCGAGGCGTCGATGGTGTACTCGAGCTGACGGACCGCTTCCTCGGGTTTCATATCCAATTGTCCGACTCCGACCTACTTAAATGTACTCAGATTCAGAACTGAGTTAATTTCGACTCGCGCCCCGCGTCGAACCGACGTTTATACTCCGCGGCGGCGTCGACTGGGCGCATGACCGACGCAGACGAGCGCGGCGCCGATTCGGGCGGGCGCGAGGAAGTCCCCGCTCCCGCGGCCCGCGCGGGCGACGTCGACGAACGCGCCGCGGTCGCGAAGCGTGCCGCGGAGGCGGGCGCCGCGGTGGCGAACGAGGGCTTCCGGAGCGACATCGCGGTGGAGACGAAAGGCGAGGACGACGTGGTGACCGAGGCGGACCGCGCCGCCCAGCGCGCCGTCATCGAGTCGATCCGCGAGTCGTACCCCGACGACGCGGTCGTCGGCGAGGAAGAGGACGAGCGCAAGACGGTCCCCGAGTCGGGCCCCGCGTGGGTGATCGACCCCATCGACGGAACCCACAACTACGTCCGCGACATCCGCGTGTGGGCCACCGCGGTCGCCGCCGTCGTCGACGGCGAGCCGGTGGCGGCGGCGATCGTCGCGCCCGCGCCCGGCGACACCTACATCGCCGACGCCGAGGGCGCGTACCGTAACGGCGAGCCGATCGCGGTGAGCGGCGTGACCGAGACCCGGCACGCGACCGTCGACCCGACGATCTGGTGGGAATACGACGCCCGCGACGAGTACGCCCGCGCCTGCGAGGCGATTGTCACCCGTTTCGGCGATATGCGCCGGCTCGGCGCGGCGCAGGTGGTCCTGCCCACCGTCGCCGCCGGCGGGCTGGAGGGGACGATCACGAACGTCGCGGCGAACCCGTGGGACACGGTGGCGGGCGTCTTCGCGATCCGGCAGGCCGGCGGGCGCGTGACGGACTTGGACGGGAACCGCTGGCGGCACGACTCGACCGGGCTGGTCGCCTCGAACGGCGCACTCCACGACGAGGTGCTCGCGGCCGCGAACGAGATCGAATCAGACTGATAAGCGGAGTCCGTAGCCGTTGCTGGTCGGTGCCGAGTCGTTAGGTGATAAATCGAGGTCGCCGATCGGTGGATAGCCGCCGTATCCGTTCAGTTATAACTGGTTGATAGCGGATCGACGGCGAACACCGCCGAAGCCTCAGTCGCTTACTTATAAATGACTGGTGGCGGATCGACGGCGAACACCGCCGAAGCCCCAGTCGCGAGGACGACGCACGCTCGTTGCGCTCCTCGCTCGTTCGCTCCGCTCACTCGCTGCGGTGCTTACGTCGCCTGCGTCG
>NZ_NEWJ01000104.1:0-6824 GCF_002135045.1 Halorubrum sp. SD683 | reverse complement strand
GCTCTCCGCGGCGGCGTACCTCGCGGCCGCCGGCGCGGAGGTGACGGTGTACGAGCGCGCCGAGCGCGTCGGCGGGGTCGCCGGTCGGATCGAACTCGACGGGTTCCGGTTCGACACCGGGCCGTCGTGGTACCTCCTTCCGGACCTGTTCGACCGGTTCTTCGACGACTTCGGTCGGTCGACCGAGGAGTTCTACGACTTGACGCGGCTCGACCCCCACTACCGCGTCTTCTGGGACGACGGCGACAGCGCCGACGTGCCCGCCGATCCCGACGCGGCCGCCGAGCTGTTCGAGTCGTACGAGGCGGGCGCTGGCGAGGCGTTCCGCGAGTACCTCGCCGACGCCGAGCGAGCGTACGACGCGGGGATGGACCGGTTCGTGCTCCCCGGACGATCGCGGTTCCGAGACTACCTCTCGCTGGACGTCCTCGCCGGGGGACGGGAGCTCGACCTCCTCTCCACGCTCGACGAGACGGTGCGGTCGTACGTCGATCACCCGAAGCTCAGGCAGCTGTTGGAGTACACGCTCGTCTTCCTCGGCGGGTCGCCGCACAACACGCCGGCGCTGTACCAGCTGATGAGCCACGTCGACTACGGGCTCGGCGTCTACTACCCCATGGGCGGGATGTACGAGGTGATCGAGGCGGTCGAAACGGTGGCGCGCGACGCCGGCGCGGACGTTCACACGGGCGTCGAGGTGACGGCGCTGGAGCCGATAGACGGCGGCGTCGAAGTCGAGCTCGGCGGCGACCGCTACGTCCACGACCGGGTCGTCTGTAATGCGCCGCCGGCGCACGTCGAGCGCGAGCTGCTCCCCGACGGCGCCGTCTCGCGGGTCGGCGACTACTGGGACCGGCGGACGTACGGGCCCGCGGCGCACCTGCTGTACCTCGGCGTCGAGGGGGAGCTGCCGGAGCTGGAACACCACACGCTCGCGCTGCCGACGGACTGGGACCCGCACTTCGCGGCGATATTCGACGACCCCGCGTGGCCGACTGGGGAGACGGACCCGGTCGTGTACGTGAACGTGCCCTCGCGCACCGACCCGTCGGTCGCGCCCGACGGCCACGAGGCGGTCGTGACGCTCGTGCCGCTCGCGCCCGGGCTCGACGACACCCCCGAGCGACGGACGGCGCTCAGGGAACGCGTCCTCGACGCCGTGGCGTCGCGGGCCGGCGCCGACCTCCGCGGCCGGATCGTCGCCGAGGAGTCCGCGTGCGTCTCCGAGTTCGCCGAGCGGTTCGACCAGCCCGGCGGGAGCGCGCTCGGACTCGCGCACACGATGCGACAGACCGGCCCGCTCCGCCCCGGGCCGCGCGTCCGCGGGACCGACCGGCTCTACTACGTCGGCGGGAGCAGCAACCCGGGGATCGGGGTGCCGATGTGCCTGCTCGGCGGCGAACACTGCGCGGCCGCCGTCGAGGCGGACGTCGGCGCTGGCCCGCTGGACCGACTCCCGCTGGTCGGTCGATGACCGCGAGGGACGAAACGATCGTCTGGTATTTAACCGATAAATAAGAATATTTCGAATAATACGAGTCGGTTCCGGAATCTGTTAGAAAAACCTTACCAGTCAGGTTGGTACATTTAATAAATACGCCACGTGATACACACCGTCGCATGATCGAAACAGCAGCGGCCGACATACTCGCAGGCGGAATGGTCCCGCTCGAAATGACCCAAACGCAGATCTTCGAGGCCGTTCAGAGCGACACGCTCCTCGCTTCGTCGCTCTGGATCAACATCGCCCTCGCGGGCCTCTCGATCCTCCTCTTCGTGTACATGGGCCGGAACGTGGAGGACCCGCGCGCGCAACTGATTTTCGTGGCCACGCTGATGGTCCCGCTGGTCTCTATCTCCAGTTACACCGGCCTCGTCTCCGGGCTCACGGTGAGCTTCCTCGAAATGCCGGCCGGCCACGCATTGGCCGGGCAGGAGGTTCTCACCCCGTGGGGCCGGTACCTCACGTGGGCGCTGTCGACGCCGATGATCCTCATCGCGCTCGGCCTGCTGGCCGGGTCGAACACCACGAAGCTGTTCACGGCCGTCGTGGCCGACATCGGGATGTGCGTCACCGGCCTCGCGGCCGCGCTGACGACGTCTTCGTACCTGCTCCGCTGGGTGTGGTACGCGATCAGCTGCGCGTTCTTCGTCGTCGTCCTCTACATCCTGCTCGCCGAGTGGGCCGAGGACGCCGAGATCGCCGGGACGGCGGACATCTTCAATACGCTGAAGGTGCTCACCGTGGTCCTCTGGCTCGGCTACCCGATCTTCTGGGCGCTCGGCGCCGAGGGGCTGGCGGTGCTTGACGTCGCGATCACCTCATGGGCGTACAGCGGGATGGACATCGTCGCGAAGTACCTCTTCGCGTTCCTCCTGCTCCGGTGGGTCGTCAACAACGAGCGGACGGTCGCCGACGTGGCGTCCGGCCTCGGCTCGGGCTCGCGCAGCGGTGCGGCGCCCGCCGACGACTGAAGCCGGTCGCGTTCTCGCGGATCTTTTTTCGGTCGCTCGCCCGCCAGCGGTCGGCGTGACGACCGAGAGCAAAGCGCTAAACCCGCGGCGGCGGTGAATCGGGACATGAAACAGGCGATCGTCGCGCGGACGGACATCGGGATGGGCGAGGGGAAGCTCGCCGCGCAGGCCGCGCACGCGTCGCTGTCGGCGTATCAGGACGCGAGCGAGCGGGCGCGGAAGAAGTGGCAGGGCGAGGGACAGAAGAAGGTCGTCCTCAAGGGCGACTCCGAGAGCCGGCTGTTCGAGCTGGCCGACAAGGCGGACAGGGAGGGGCTCCCGTACGCGATCGTCCGCGACGCCGGGCACACGCAGTTAGAGCCCGGCACCGTCACCGCGCTCGCGGTCGGGCCGGCCCGCGACGACAGCGTCGACCGCGTGACCGGCGACCTCTCGCTGTACTGAATGGCCCCCGAACGCACCCTCCGCGAGGCGCACCCGACCGAGCGCGCCGTCGGGATCGCGTACTACGTCAGCGACGCCGACGGGATCGGCGGCCGGCTCCGCGAGTCGCCGGAGGACTTTCGGGTCCGGGAGCTGGAGGCGTTCGACGCGGAGCCGCTCGGCGCCGAAGCGGGGAGCTACCCCGAACTCGTCGTCCGGGCGACGCTCCGCGACTGGGACACGAACGACTTCGCGCGCCGGCTCTCGGACGCCCTCGGGATCAGCCGCGAGCGCGTCTCGTGGGCGGGGACGAAGGACAAGCGCGCCGTCACCACGCAGCTGTTCACGGTCCGCGGGGTCGACGCGGACGCGCTCCCCGAGATCCGCGGCGCCGATGTCGAGGCGCTCGGCCGGGCGGGGCGGAGCCTCTCGTTCGGCGACCTCGCCGGCAACGCCTTCGAGATCCGCGTCGCGGACGCGGTCGGGGAGGCACCCGAGCGTGTCGCGGACGCGGTACAAGACCTCCGGGCGTTCGCGGGCGGCGCGGACGGGCCGAACGACTCCTCGACCGGTGAGCGGGCGTTTCCGATCGAGGCGACCGTCGGCGTCCCGAACTACTTCGGCCAGCAGCGCTTCGGCAGCCGGCGACCGGTCACCCACGTCGTCGGGCTCGCGATCGCCCGCGAGGACCCCCGCGAGGCGGTCCGGCTGTACGCGGGTAACCCGGCCGAGACGGAGCCGGACGACACCCGCGCCGCGCGCGACCGTGTGAACGCGGCCTTCGGCGTGAGCGACGGTTCCGGAGCCGACGACGGCTTCGGGGCCGACGGCAGTCCCGGCGACGGCGGTCGCGCCGCCGACGGCACGGGCGACGGCGACTGGGCCGCGTGCCTCGACGCGATCCCCGGGAAGCTCCGGTTCGAGCGGTCGATGGTCCACCGGCTCGCCGACCGCGGCGTCGACCCCGACGCGCCGCCCGACGACGAGGACTGGTGGCACGCGCTGGAGGCCGTTCCCTCGAACCTCCAGCGGCTGTTCGTCAACGCCGCGCAGTCGTTCCTCTTCAACCGGATCATCAGCGAGCGGCTGCGCCGCGGCCTCCCCTTCGACCGCCCCGTCGCCGGCGACGTGGTCTGTTTCGCCGACGGCGACGCGCCCGGGGAGCTGTACGCGCCCGACGCGGACCGGCTCCAGCGGGTCGACGCCGACCGCGTCGACGTGGTCGCTAGGCACTGCGAGCGCGGGCGGGCGTTCGTCACCGCGCCGCTGGTGGGCACCGAGACGGAGCTCGGCGACGGCGAGCCCGGCGAGATCGAACGCGAGGTGCTCGCGGACGCCGGCATCGAGCCGGGGGACTTCGACCTCCCCGGCGAGTTCGACTCCGCGGGCACCCGGCGGGCGATCCTCCTTCGGACCGACCTCGACGCGTCGTTCGCGGACGGCGACCCCCGGTTCGCGTTCGCGCTGCCGAGCGGGTCGTACGCGACCGTGCTGCTCCGCGAGTTCACGAAGCGCGGCCCGCTAGCCCTCTGATCGATCCGCGTTTGTGTATTTTCGTTAACCTCGCGGCGGCGGAAACCACCACGATACTGCGACACGTTCCGAGCCGTTTTTGTGCGGCTGTCGTCAATCGAGGCCATGACCCGAATCGTCGTCATCGACCTCCACGGCCAGTTCACGCACCTCGAACGGCGGGCGCTCCGCGACCTCGGCGTCGACACCGAGATCGTCTCGGCCGACGCGCCGGCCGACGAGGTCGACGCTGACGGGGTCGTCCTCTCGGGCGGGCCCGACATGGACCGCGTCGGGAACGCACCGGACTACCTCGACCGCGACCTCCCCGTCCTCGGGATCTGCCTCGGAATGCAGCTGATCGCCAGCGAACTCGACGGTGCGGTCGGCGAGGGCGACTACGGCGGCTACGCCGACGTGGACGTGGAGATCGTCGACGACGAGGACCCGCTCGTCGGCTCGCTCGCGCCGGAGACGCGCGTCTGGGCCTCCCACGCCGACGAGGTGACCGAGCTGCCCGACGGGTTCGGTCGCACCGCCACCTCCGACGTCTGCGGCATCGAGGCCATGGCCGACCCGGACGCGGGGCTGTACGGCGTCCAGTGGCACCCGGAAGTCGCGCACACGGAGCGCGGCGAGGAGGTCTTCGAGAACTTCGTCGCGATCTGCGAGTCGGCCTGACGGCGTCGCGCGGACCCGAGGCCCACCGGTAGCGGCGGTGAAAGAACGGAAGAAGACGGCGAGCGCCTACTCGTCGAACAGCTCGTCGACAGCCTCGCCCGCGGTCTCGACCGCCTCCTGCGCGACCGCCTCTCTGTCTGGCTCGGCGTCCGCGGGCGCGTTGAGGTAGACGTCGACGTCGAGGACCCCGTCCTCGAAGGTGACGGTGACGTCGAGATCCGTGACGGCCGACTGGTCGTAGTGTTTGAAAACGATCCCCTCGGCCGCCTCGGCGGCGGTGCGAACGACCTCATCGTCGCTCGGGTCCGAGGCGGCGTCGGCGTCGTCGGCCACGGCCTTACGCGCCGCCGGCGCCCGGGCCGCCCGGTCCCATCGGGCCGCCGCCGCCGGCGCCGCCCTGGAGCATCTGCTGGAGCTCGCTCTGGAGGTCGTCGAACTGCTCCTCGACGCGCTCCTCCTGCTTCGTGAGCTGCTCGACGCGGACCTCGAGCGAGTCGACCTTGTCCTCGAGGTCGTCGTAGGCGGACTCGTAGTCCGTCTCGACGAGGACCTCGCCGATCTCGCGGTACATGCCCGCGTCCTCGTCGACATCTTCGAGGGCGTCGAGGGCGGTCTTCGACTCGTTGAGCGCGGACTGCGCCTGCTCCTTCTGCTCGGCGACCTGCTGTGCGGTCTCCTGAAGCTCCTGCAGCTCCTCGATCTTCTCCTGTGCCTCGGGCGGCATGTTCCCTTGCATGGGCGGACCGAGGCGGCCCGGACAGAAAAACCCCTTACTTCTCCGACGAGGGACAATTCGCAGCGCAGCGGACTGAAAGGCCGCCGTATCGGCATCTCCGGTGATCCTCAATCGCGGCCGGTACCGACGCGTTCGGCGACGGCGATCAGTCGCGACCAGCTGTTGACGCCGGCGCGCAGCGCCACGAGGTCGTCGGCGAGCACGCGGACCCGGACCGCGTCGCCCTCGCGGTCGACCGTCGCGGCCGAGCGGGCGTCGTCGATCTCGCCGATCTCGGGGCCGAGCGCGTCGGCCACGACCCGTGCGCGCCGCTCGGAGGGGTAGGTGAACGAGAGGACCGTCTCATGTGCGCGCGTCACGGTCCGAGAGGGAGACGAAAGCGTCGGATTACTCGACGTTCACTTCCTTCACGTCGCCGCCGCGCTCCTTCAGGAGGACGCGGTGGCCGCAGTACGGGCAGCGCACGCCGCCGTACTCGTCGAGGGTGACGTCGCGCTTACAGCGGGAGCACTTGTAGCTCATCGTCCTATTCCTCGTCGGCGAGCGCGGCGCGGATGGAGCGGCGGACGGTGCGACCGCCGGGCGTCTCGGGGCGGTACGCGCCGCCCGTGAACGTCTCGCCGGTCTCCTCGTTGACCCAGATGCCGGTACCCACGCGCTTGACGTCGTCGCCGTCGACGGTCGCGTTGCGCATCTCCTCTTCGATGTCCTGGACCCGCTTGCGGGCGACCCGGCCGTAGCGAGCGCCGAATCGGCCCGCGCTGCCGGTGCTTCGAGCCTTGTCCTCAGCCATAGTAGCCACTCCTACCGCCAGCGCAGGTAAAAAGGCTGCGAGTCGCGGCGGTTGGAAAGTCACGCGCGACGAGAGAAGGCAACCGGATGTGACGGCGGCGCGTGCCTGCGAGCGGCCGGAGCGAAGCGGCGGCCGCGAGGGGCACGCGCGAGGGAGTCAGTCGCCCGAAGCGAAGCGAGGGCGAGTGACGAGGCTGGGGAGGTG
>NZ_NEWJ01000103.1:0-7137 GCF_002135045.1 Halorubrum sp. SD683 | reverse complement strand
ACTCTCAAGCTGCTCTGCCAGCGCGCCGGGGTCTGGCCGGACGAGGAGCTCTCGACCGACTACTACGTGCTCGGCGTGGGCGACACGCGGGGCGAGGCGGCCGCGCTCGCGAGCGACCTCCGCGCGCTCGGCGACGACGTGGTCGTCGAGCAGGACGTCTCCGACCGCTCGTTCGGCGCCCAGCTCGGCTACGCCGACTCGATCAACGCCGAGACGGTCGTGGTCGTCGGCGAGCGCGACTTAGAGAACGGCGAGTACACGGTGAAGGACATGAAAAGCGGCGACGAGACGACGGTGCCTGTCGAGGAGTTCCCGCCCGAGGAGGGGCTCCCGACGTACGAGGACTACGAGTAGGCGCGTCGGTCGCGGCCTGAACCCTTTTCAGGGTCGCACGGGGAACGGGAGACGATGATCCCGCTCGCGACGACGATGCCCCCGACCGAGGTCGCGCTCCGCGTGGCCGCGGGCGTCCTCCTCATCCTGATCAACGCGTACTTCGTGGCGGTCGAGTTCGGCCTGACGCGCCTCCGGCAGTACCCGGAGTCGGAGATGGACACCCCCGGACTGCGGCGCGCCTGGGAGATGACGGACGACCTGGAGTTCTACCTCACCACCTGTCAGGTGTGGATCTCCGGCACGAGCATCGCGCTCGGTATCGTCGCCGAGCCGGGGCTTGCGGCGATCTTCGCGCCGATATTCGAGAACACCGCGCTCGCGTCGGCCGGCGCGGGCTCGCTGTTGGGTTTTTTCCTCATCAACATGGTCCACCTGACTCACGGCGAGCAGACGCCGACGTACCTCGGCGTCGAGCGCTCGAAGCAGGTCGCGAACTACGGCGCTCGGCCGCTGTACTGGTTCGCCTGGAGCATCTCGCCGCTGATCAAGTTCGGCGACTGGGTCGCGAAGGCGACGCTGGGGCTCTTCGGCGTCGAGATGACCGGGTCGTGGACCGAGGCCGAAGGGGAGGTGCTGGAGACGCGCGCGCAGCTCCGCACCCGCCTCGGCTCGATGATGGAAGACATCGAGCTACCGAAGGAACGGCGCGAGGAGATTCTCAACGCGCTCGACGTGGATCGGGTCACCGTCGCGGACGTGATGACGCGGCCCGACGAGATCATCTCGCTGACCACGACGGCGTCGGTCGACGAGAACCTCGACCGGATCCGGGACACCCCGCACACGCGCTTCCCGCTCGTGGGCGAGGACCGGGGCGACTTCGAGGGGATCGTGTACGCCCCCTCGATCGTGAGCCGCTTCGACGCGCTCCGCGACGGCGACCTGACGTTCGCGGACGTCGCGGCCCCCCCGCTGACGGTCTCCCCCGACGCGAGCGTCAGCGACGCCTACGACCGGTTCCAGGCGGAGTCGCAGGAGCTCGCCTTGGTCGTCGCTGACGGCGAGGTCGTCGGCCTGCTCACCGCGACCGACGCCATGGAGGCGGTGATGGGCCAGCTGGAGGACCCGCTGGACGCCGGCGAACTGTAGCGCGCGACACGACTCCGGTCAGTCCTTGTACGCCTCGCGCAGGAACACCAACGCCCCGCCGAGCATCGCGAGGTTGCCGAAGAAGGCGAGCCGCTCGCCGCCCTTGTCGTCCTCGTCGGCGTTCCAGAAGTCGTGCATCGTCGCGGTGACGACGGTCAGGAACGCGACCGCCGCGCCGGTCGCGACCCGCGGGAGCCGCCAGAGCGCGATGCCGACGCCGGCGACGATCATCATGCCGGAGGCGAACGGCGCGGCCACGTCCGGCATCGGAACGCCCGCCGACTCGGCGTACTCGATCGTGTCGTCCATGTCGCGGAAGTCCTCCGAGGCCTGCGCGGCGAGGCCGGCGCCTAGGAGGACGCGCCCGAGCCGCGACGGCGCGCCGCGGCCGGTCGCCTCGTCGCTCGCGTCTGGTGTTTCGTCGTCGCTCATACCGCACACAACGCGGCCGCGCCTCATAAATCGCGGTGGCGGCGGACGCGGCGTCCCGTCGCGCCGCCCCCTCGCGCCGCGTCGGTCGCCCCTCACGCCCGGTCGATCTGCGCCAGCAGCTCCGCGGTCGCCGCCTCGTCGAAGCCCATCGGGCGGCGCCACCAGGGCCCCTTCCCGGAGTCGCTCGACAGGTCGGTGACGATCGGGTTCGCCTCCACCCCTGCGTCGGGCGCACTCAGCGGAACGACCCGGTCGAATCGGCCGGACGCGTCCGGGTCGCCGACCGCGACGACGCGGGCGTCGAACGGGTCCCGCTTCAGGTGCGCGTTGGTCGGCGCCGCCGCGGCGGCGGCGGCGCGGTCGACGACGCCGTCGCCCTCGGCCGGCGAGAGTACGCGCTCGATCCGGATCCCCGCGAAGAGGTACGCGCCCCAGTCGGGGGCGAGGTCGTCGTCGACGGCGACGCCGTGCTCTCGGAGCCACGCGCCGCCGCGGTCGTCCGCGCCCGCGTCGCCGGGGCGCTCGTCGCCCGGTCCGGCCCAGTCGCGCGGCCGCAGCGACAGCGTCGCGTAGAACAGGAGCCGGTCGCCGGGGTCGAGGGTCGCGATACGCCCGGCCTTCACCCCGTGCGGGTCGCCGTACGTCGCGCGCTCGCGGCCGTGGACGCCCGGGAACTCGGGGTCGGCGTGGACGGGCGCCTCGCGCAGGGCCTCCGGGACGGCGAACGGGAGGTCGAGGTCGCCGTAGGTCGGGACCGGCTCGTCGACCGGGGCGCGCCCGCGCGGCAGCGTCGCCGCCGACTCGGGGATCGGGACGTACGCGAAGGAGCCGTCGGGGTAGACGGGCCCCCGGAACCCGGGTTCGTTCGTGTTGGCGGCGACGTTGACCGCGAGGGCGCGAGGGTCCGGCATCGAAAAAGCGCGGGCTCAGTCCGCTGTCGCCGCGGTCGCCTCGTGGTCGATCTCGGTCCCGAGCAGGTCGAGGAACTGTGCGATCCACTCGGGGTGATCGGGCCACGCTTGGCCGGTGACGAGGTTCCCGTCGGTCGTCACGCCGTCGACCCACGAGCAGCCGGCGGCCTCGACCTCCGGCCTGACGGCGGGGTACGCCGTGATCTCGTAGCCGTCGAGGACGCCCGCCGCAGCGAGGATCTGCGGGCCGTGACAGATCGACGCGACGGGCTTGTCCGCCTCGAAGAAGTGCCGCACCGCGTCGAGCACCTCGTCGTAGCCGCGGAGGTACTCGGGGGCGCGCCCGCCGGGAACGACTAAGGCGTCGTAGTCGGCCGGGTCGACCTCGTCGAAGCCGTGCGTGAGCTCGAAGTTGTGCCCGCGCTCCTCCAGGTACGTCTGGTCGCCGCGGAAGTCGTGGATCGCGGTCTTGACCGTCTCGCCGCCCTCCCTGTCCGGACAGACGGCGTGGACCTCGTGGCCGACCGCCTGGAGCGCCTGGTACGGCACCATTATCTCGTAGTCCTCCCCGAAGTCGCCGACGATCATCAGTATCCGTTGTCCTGTCATGTGTGCGACACCACCTCTGTGTACGCGCTGCTGGCCAATAACGATACTGGCGTGAGATATCATACCACGAACAAGCCGCTTTCGATCACCGACGCGTCGGCCGCACGGCGCCCTCAGCGCGGCGGGCTCGGCGGCTGGAGGTCCCGCTGAAACTCGTCGAACTGCTCGAGGTCGTCCGGGAGGTCGTACTCGATCTCGCGGTCGTCCTGGTTGTCGGGGAGCCGGCCGTCCTCGATCTCCTCGGCGGCCTCCTCCCACCCCGGCTTCACGCGGACACTGCGGGCGGGCGATCCGACGACCACGTGATGGGCGGGCACGTCGCCTTGGACCACGGATCGCGCGCCCACGACGCTGTTCTCGCTGACGCGGCAGCCGGCCCGGACCATCGCGTCGTAGGTGACGCGGGCGTCATCCTCGACGATCGTGTGGAAGTTCCGGACCTCGGTCTGGTCGACGATGTCGTGGTCGTGGCTGTAGAGGTGGACGCCGTCGGAGATGGAGGCGCGGTCGCCGATCGTCAGCTTCCCGCGGTCGTCGAGGTGGACGTCGTCGTGGATCACGACGTTGTCGCCCACCTCGATGTTGTGGCCGTAGGTGACGGAGATCCCCTTGAAGAAGCGACAGTCGTCGCCGCACTCGGCGAAGAGGTGGTTGCCGAGCATCTGCCGGAACCGGAGCGCGAACTCGACGTTGTCGGCCATCGGTGTGGCGTCGAACTGGCGCCAGAGCCACTGGAGGTGCTTCGAGCGCTGGAAGCGCTCCTCGTCCTTCTCGGCGTAGTACTCCGACTCCAGCGTCGCGTTACACGGGTCGTACCCCTGGAGGCGCACGCGCTCGGCGCGCGACACCGATTCGCCGCTCTGCCACGCCTCCCACGCCTCCCGGTCGCCGTGGAGGTCGATCAGCACGTCACGGACGACCTCGCAGGTGTCCTCGTCCGAGGAGAGCCGCTCGTCCACCTCGTCGATGAACCCTCGGACCCCGGCCTCGGCGCCGTCGGGCAGGGACACGTGTCGCTTTGTCATCGGCCCTCCTTCGTCGCCATCACTCAAATGGATTCGGTTGTGCGACCACGGCGCCTCAGCCGATCAGTACAGTTCCTCGGCGGCAAATATGCCGACGAGAACGCCCGTGAAGGCGATCACGAACGCCGGGGCGATCGCGGCCCTGCCGAACGAGAGCAACAGCGCGGTGACCGCGACGACGGCGATGATCCCGAGCAGGGCGATCACGGCGTCGAGCCGCCGACGGAGGGAGTCGTCCATGGGTGGTCGACGAGCCGGGATCAAGTAATAGGCGGCGGGACGAGCCGAGACGAGCGAGCGTGATCGCCGCCCGCTCCACCGCCCCGAGACCGACAGCGATCGCCGGCCGTTCCACCGCCCCGAGACCGACCGCGCCCGATAAGTGTCCCGACCACCAACCGGTTGGCATGCAACACCGCGAACTCGGTAACTCGGGCGTCGAGGTCTCGGAGGTCGGCTTCGGCGCGTGGGTCGTCGGCACCGACTGGTGGGGCGACCGCTCGGACGAACAGGCGGTCGGGATGGTCGAGGAGGCGCTCGACGCGGGCGTCACCTACGTCGACACCGGCGACGTGTACGGCCACGGCGACAGCGAGGAGATAATCGGGACGGCGATCGCCGGCCGCCGCGACGAGGTGACGCTGTCGACGAAGATCGGCTACGACTTCTACGACAACCCGCAGGCCGGTCACGGCGAGCTCCCGAAGGAGCTGAACCGTGAGTACCTCACCGAGGCGTTCGAGGCCTCGCTGGACCGCCTCGACACGGACTACGTCGACGTGCTCCAGCTCCACAACGCGAACGTCGACGAGGTGACCCCCGAGGTGCGCGACCTCCTCCGCGAGTGGAAGGCCGACGGGCGCGTCCGCGCGCTCGGCTGGGCGCTCGGCCCCTCGATCGGCTGGCTCGCCGAGGGCGACGCCGCCGTCGAGTACGAGGAGTTCGACGCGGTCCAGACCGTCTTCAACATGTTCGAGCAGGAGCCCGGTCGCCACTTCGTGGACACGATCCGCGAGAGCGGTTCGGACACCTCCGTCATCGCTCGCGTCCCGCACTCCTCCGGCCTGCTGAACGAACAGGTGACGCCCGACACCGTCCTCGAGGACGGCGACCACCGCTCGCACCGCCCGAAGGAGTGGTACGAGACCGGCTGGGAGAAGGTCGACGCGATCCGCTTCCTCGAAGACCCCGACGGTGTTGAGGGGGCGCGCACGATGGCGCAGGCCGCGATCCGCTGGCTGCTCGCGCACGACGAGGTCGCCTCCGTCACCCCGACGTTTCGCGACGGCGCCGACATCGCCGAGTGGAGCGCCGCCGCCGACGTGCCGCCGATCTCCGACGCCGAGTACGAGCGGCTCGACGATCTGTACGCCCGCAACTTCGACATCGACCGCGACGACGGGATGGACGTCCTCCGCACCTCCGTCGACGGCGAAGACATCGAGGCCGCCGGCCTCGACAAGCGCGCCGCGTCGTACTGAGCGGCGACCCCGCGTTCGATCGACGCCGATCGACCCGGCCTCTTCGCCTCGAAACCGCCAGACAGCGCCTTGACACCGTCGCTCAGGACCACTTTCACTCCGGGGCGGCTCGGCCGCGCCGCTGGCGGGTGCGGAAACGGTGGCTCGGTCGAAACCCGTCATCACAAGGGGCTCAGTGGGGGTAACCGACTCGTCATCGCCACCACGGTGCGATCTACTCGCTCGCGGGTATAAACTGATCGCGACGGCCCCCGACGACCGGCGGCTGTGGTCGCGGCGACCGCTCGACCGGGCGCCCGGGCCTGCGACCCGTGAGGAGAGAGCGACCGAAGCGAGCGAGTAGGGCGGAGCGGAAACTGACATGATACTGAGCAACTGTTAATCTACATCCCGCCGTATTGGCGACTGGTGCTGTGCTGGCACAAGTCCCGCGCCGTGCGGGTCGCAGTAGCCCGGCCCCGAACGGTGGGTTCACCGACTCCGAAGGGCGTTCGGTAGGCGGGGCGCATAAAACGCCCCGTCGCGTCGCATGACGGCGAGGACCACATCGAAGCCCCACCCTCCACGAGCGAGCCCCCCCAACGAGCGAGCCTGTCAGCGCGAGCGAAGCAGGGTGAGGTCGGTTACTCGCCCCCGCTACAGACGAGGACCGGTCGTTCGGTGTCGAGGATGACGCTCTGCGTGACGCTGCCGAACAGGACCTTCCCGGTGGGGGTGCGCTTCCGCCCGGCGACGACGATCTGGTCGGCGTCGTACTCGTCGGCGACGTTGAGGATCGCTCGGGCCGCGTCACCGCCGTACCCCTCGGGCGTCACCTCGATCCCGGCGTCTTCGAGTCGCGACCGAGCGACCCGAACTGACTTTACCTGTTCGACGGTGCCCCCCTCCCTGTTCTCGCTGAAGGAGTGAACGAGGACCGCCGTCACGTCGTCCGTCTCCAGCGGCATCGACGCGATCGTCTCGGCTTGCGCGCTGGCCCGGTCCTCGTCCGCGTCGATACCCACGACAAAAGTGAACATGCGACAGTCGTTGCGGCACTCGCATTTGACTGTTTCGGCGGACCGGATGGTAGTGTTCAGATAAGCTGATTCCATGCGAAGGCGAACGATCTCAGCCACTCGTTTGCTGTTTCTGCTTCAGCGTTACTGAAACAGTTTGAGAAACAGATAGTTCTGCGTTTTACCTCACGAAATA
>NZ_NEWJ01000102.1:0-8147 GCF_002135045.1 Halorubrum sp. SD683 | reverse complement strand
GCTGGAGCGCGGGCCGCCGGCCGTCGTCGGCCGTGAGACGGGGCGGCGGCGTGGGTGGGTGCGTCATCGGGGACTGGCTGCGGGGCGTCATAGCGGACCACGACCGGTTCGAGCTGGCGGCCGCCTGCGACCTCGACGCCGACCGCGCCGCGTCGCTCGCGGCCGACCACGGGACCGACCGCACCGCGACGACAACGGACCACGAGGCGCTCGTCGAGACGGACGGCCTCGACGCCGTCTACGTCGGCGTCCCGCCGCTCGCGCACCGGGAGGTTGTCGCCGACGCGCTCGCGGCCGACAAACACGTGATCTGCGAGAAGCCCATCGCGGCGGACGCGGAGACGGGCCGCGAACTCGTCGCGCTCGCCGAGGAGACCGACCGCGTCACGGCCGTGAACCTCCCGTTCCGCTACACCCCCGGCTTCGTCCGGCTCCGGGAGGCGGTCGAAGCGGGCGAGGTCGGCGACCCGCGTCGGGTCGAACTCCGGTTCCGGTTCCCCGAGTGGCCCCGCGAGTGGCAGGACGTGGCGTGGCTGGAGTCGCGCGAGCAGGGCGGCCCGCTCCGGGAGGTGGGGACGCACTTCCTGTTCGGCGTCCGTGAGCTGTTCGGCCCGGTCGAGACCGTCTCGGCGGACGTGGGGTACTCCGGACCCGACACCTATGAGGACGACGCGGTCGCGACGTTCCGGGCCGGCGGGGTCCGCGGGACGCTCGACCTGCTGTGCGACCACGAGGGCGAGGAAGAGAACAGCGTCACCGTCGTCGGCGACGAGGCGTCGCTGTCGCTGACGGAGTGGTACCGGCTCGTTCGCGACCGCGGCCGCGAGACCGAGGCGACGCTCGTCGACGAGCGCGGCGACAGCGTGCGCGCGCTCCTGACTGAGTTCGCGAGCGCGCTCGACGGCGACGACGGCGACCTCGTCTCGTTCGCGGAGGCGACCCGCGTTCAGGAGGTGCTCGACGCGATCCACGCCTCCGAGGGCGACTCGGTCCGGCCGGGAGCGAACGCCGGCGGACGGTAAGGTCGGCTCCGACCGGTGGCGGGTGCCGGCGGACGATGGAATCCGCCGTCGCCGCCCGCGGCGCGACGCGGAGTCGCCGCCGGCAGAGCCGCAGACCGGGAACGCCCGACAGGAATTATGTGTCCGTCGGACGCATCTCCGCGTATGAGCTACCTCGTTGCGACCGACGGATCGACGGAGGGGGACGAGGCGGTCCGGTACGCGGCGCGACAGGCGGTCGCGTTCTACGAGACGCTGGAGATCGCTCACGTGTTAACGCCGGACTCGGAACTGGTCGACGGCACGATCATCCTCCCGGGCGAGGACGCGGCCGTCGAGGCCGGGCAGGGGGTCTTAGACAGCGCCCGCGCCATCGCCGAGGAGGCGGTCGACGAGCCGATCACCGTGGAGACCCAACTGCTCACGGGCCGGCCGGCCGACGCGATCACCGAGTACGCGGCCGAAGAGACGGTCGACGCGATCTACGTCGGTCACCGCGGGCTCTCCGAGGAGCGCGAGCAGGTCGTGGGCAGCGTCGCCAAGAGCGTCGTCGACAAGGCGGACGTGCCAGTGACGGTGATCCGGTAGGTGTCAGCCGGAATAAACGAGCGAGCGCGCTCGAGGCGGTCGAAATCCGGGGTTTCGGCCGGCTGCCGGTCGTCACAGGCGCCGGAAAGAACCGCCATTATCGGACGTTCAAAGCGGGCTTAGGCCATACTACGGGTGATGTCCGAAGACGTACTCGTCACGGCGGACTGGGTCGAAGAGCGCCTCGACACCTTTCAGGACGACGACGCCGACCACCGGCTCGTCGAGATCAACAACCCGACCGTCACCGACGAGTCGGAGTACACGCCCTACGAGGAGGGCCACATACCCGGCGCGTTGAACTTCGAGTGGGACGCGGTCTTCACCGACGAGACGGAGCGCGATATCGTCTCGAAGGCGGACTTCGCGGCGCGAAACGGTGAGGGCGGCATCGACGCCGACACCACCGTCGTCGTGTACGGCGGCGGCCGCGTGCCGAACTGGTTCGCGCTGTTCGGCTACTGGATCTACAAGTACTACGGTCACGACGACATCCGCGTGGTCGACGGCGGGAAGGGGTACTGGGTCGAGAACGACTACCCGCTCTCCACGGAGGAGCCCGACTTCACGCCCCGCGATTACGAGGCCCGCGGTCCCTTCGAGAGCGTCCGCGCGTACAAGGACGACATCGACAAGGCGATCGAGGAGGGGATCCCGATGGTCGACGTCCGCTCGCCCGAGGAGTTCTCCGGCGAGGTCATCGCCCCCGAGGGGCTCAACGAGACCGCCCAGCGCGGCGGTCACATCCCCGGTGCGAGCAGCGTCCCGATCGGCACGACGCTGAACGAGGACGGGACGTTCAAGAGCGCGGACGAGCTCCGCGAGCTGTACAGCGACGCCGGCGTCGACGGCGACGAGTCGACGATCACCTACTGCCGCGTCGGCGAGCGCTCGTCGATCGAGTGGTTCCTCCTCCACGAGCTGCTCGGCTACGACGACGTGCGGAACTACGACGGCTCGTGGACCGAGTGGGGGAACCTCGTCGGCGCGCCGATCGAGACGGGCGAGTAACGCGCGCCAAACTGCCTACCGCGTCGCGGACTTCCACTCCCGTAACCCGAGGCGACCGCCGTTCAGGTCCTCGGCCGGCGCCTCGGTGGCGGCCCAGACGAACAGCGGCGCGACGCTCTCGGGGTCGCGGGCGCGCTCTTTCCCCGTGAGGTCGGTCGCGACGAGCCCGGGGTCGACGACGCCGACCGTCGCGTCGAGGTCGGCGGCGAACCCGCGCGCG
This sequence comes from Halorubrum sp. SD683, assembly GCF_002135045.1. NCBI lineage: Archaea > Methanobacteriati > Methanobacteriota > Halobacteria > Halobacteriales > Haloferacaceae > Halorubrum > Halorubrum sp. SD683. Next base: position 5,327 of record NZ_NEWJ01000102.1, on the reverse strand, counting down.
ACCCCCTCGGCAGCCGCCTTCGACACCGCGTACGCGCCCATCCCGGGCTTCGACTCGGCGGCGACCGCGCCCGACGGGACGAGGACGCGCGCGTCGTCGGTCAGGTGCGGGACGGCCTCGCGGATCGTCGCGAACACGCCGCGCGCGTTCGTGCGCATCGTGTCGTCGTAGTCGGCGTACGTGACCTCGGTCGTCGGCCGCTCGCCCGGCGCGCCGTGGAACACGCCGGCGTTCGCGAACACGACGTCGACCGGGCCGGCCTCGCGGGCGACGCGCTCGAAGAAGCGTTCGAGGTCGAACTCGTCGCGCACGTCGACGCGGTCGCCCCACGCGGTCCCGCCGTCGTCCGCCGGCGAGCCGTCCCCGGCGTCCGCGTCGCCCTCGGCGTCGCCGTCCGGGTCGTCGCCCGCGCCGTTCAGTGCCGCGACGGTCCGATCGACGGCCGCGCCGTCGCGTCCGGAGACGGCGACGAACGCCCCCTCGTCGACGAACGCCTCGGCGACGGCCCGCCCGATCCCACTCGTTGCTCCGGTGATCGCGACCGTCAGATCCATGTGAACGGGAGTACGCGCGTCGGCGACTTAGTGGTATCCACTCCGGCCGCCCCCGCCGCTCCGCTCGCGCGCTCCCGTCGCCGTGGCGGACCGCTGCGATGCCGTCGCGAGCCCCGCCGACCGAACGTGTCAGGGACCTTCCCGCGACGCGTCTGACCGGATTTATACCGGAGCCGTCCCTAGGATGGCGTATGGACGTGGTCCCGGACATCGACGGCGTTGCCGGCGAGTCCGTCGTCGTTATCGGCGGCGGATTCGGCGGACTCTCGACGGCCTGTTACCTCGCGGACGCCGGCGCGGACGTCACGCTGTTGGAAAAGAACGAACAGCTCGGCGGCCGCGCCAGCCGGCTCGAAGTCGACGGCTTCCAGTTCGACATGGGGCCGTCGTGGTACCTGATGCCCGACGTCTTCGAGCGCTTCTTCGGGCACTTCGGGCGGTCGCCGGACGAGTTCTACGAGCTGGAGCGGCTCGACCCACACTACCGCGTGTTCTGGAAGGACGGAGATCAGGTCGACGTGCTGCCGGACCGCGATGCGAACCGGGAGATCTTCGAGTCGTACGAGCCGGGCGCGGGCGAGGCGTTCGACGCGTACCTCGAGGAGTCCAAGCGGACCTACGAGATCGGGATGGAACACTTCGTGTACGAGGACCGCCCGCGGCTGCGCGACTACGTGGACACCGACGTGATGCGCTACTCGTGGGGGCTCTCGCTGCTCGGTAAGATGCAAGGGCACGTCGAGGACTACTTCGACCACCCGAAGCTCCAGCAGCTGATGCAGTACACGCTCGTGTTCCTCGGCGGCTCGCCGACGAACACGCCGGCGCTGTACAACCTGATGAGCCACGTCGACTACAACATGGGCGTCTACTACCCCGACGGCGGGATCGGCGCGGTCGTCGACGGCATCGTCGAACTCGCCGAAGACCTCGGCGTCGACTTCGTCACCGACGCCGAGGTGACGGGGATCGAGGGGCGGTACGGCGCGTTCGCGGTCGACACCGAGAACGGTGAGCGCTACCTCGCCGACCGCGTCGTCTCCGACGCCGACTACGCGCACACCGAACAGGAACTGCTGCCCGAGCGCAAGCGGCAGTACACCGAGGAGTACTGGGAGTCGCGGACGTACGCGCCCTCCGCGTTCCTCCTGTACCTCGGCGTCGAGGGCGACGTGCCGAACCTCGAACACCACACGCTCGTCCTCCCGACCGACTGGGACGAACACTTCGAACAGATATTCGACGATCCCGAGTGGCCCGACGACCCCGCCTACTACCTCTGCGTCCCCTCGAAGACCGACGACACGGTGGCGCCGGAGGGCCACAGCAACCTCTTCGCGCTCGTCCCGATCGCGCCCGGGATCCGTGACACCCCCGAGATCCGCAACCGGTACCGCGACCTCGTGATCGACGACATCGCGGAGAACACCGGGACCGACCTCCGCGGCCGGGTCGTCGTCGAGGAGACGTTCTCGGTCGACGACTTCGCGGACCGGTACAACAGCTACGCGGGCAGCGCGCTGGGGCTGGCGCACACGCTCACGCAGACCTCGCTGCTCCGGCCCGGGCATACCTCGGACGCGGTCGACGGGCTGTACTTCACCGGATCGACGACGACGCCCGGTATCGGCGTCCCGATGTGTCTCATCAGCGGGGGGCTGACCGCGGAAGCGATGGCCGGCGACGACGTGTGATCTCCGCCGTGAGCGACCAGAATCGACCGGCGACCGACGGCGAGCGAGCCACCGCCGAGGGCGGGGACCGGCCCGCGAGAAGCGGCGGCGAGGGGCTCCGGTACCTGCTGGTGCTGTCGCGGCCGCGGTTCTGGCTCTACCTCGCCGGGCCGGTCGCCGTCGGCGTCACCTACGGGATCGGCGACGTGAGCGGGCTGTTCACGCCCGTCACGGTCGCGCTCGCGGCGTACTTCCTCGTGCCGGCCAACGTCTTCCTCTACGGCGTCAACGACGTGTTCGACGCCGACATCGACGAGCTGAATCCGAAGAAGGAGGGCCGCGAGGCGCGCTGGCGAGGGAGCCGGTTCGTCTCGGTCGCCGTCGTCGCGTCCGGCGCGCTGGGGCTCGCGACGCTCGCGATCACCCCGCGGGTCGCGTGGCCGTACCTGCTCGGCTTCCTCGCCCTGGCGGTCGGCTACAGCGCGCCGCCGGCCCGGTTCAAGACGACGCCGTTCCTCGACTCGCTGTCGAACGGGTTGTACGTCCTCCCCGGCGCGGCGGCGTACGCGACGGTTGCGGGCGCGCACCCGCCGCTCGCGGCGCTCGCGGGCGCGTGGCTCTGGACGATGGGGATGCACACGTTCTCCGCGATCCCGGACATCGAGCCGGACCGCGCGGCGGGGATCGACACGACCGCGACCGTCCTCGGCGAGGCGCGCACGTACGCCTACTGCTTCGGGGTGTGGACCGCCGCGGCCGCCGCGTTCTGGCTCGTCGACCCGCGGCTGGGCGCCCTGCTCGGCGTGTACCCGCTGTTCGTCGCGTGGGTCGCGCGCTCGTCGGTCTCGGTCGACCGCGCGTACTGGTGGTTCCCGGCGCTGAACACCGTCGTCGGCACGCTGCTGTCGATGGGCGGCCTCTGGCGGGTGTACCCGCTCTGGGAGGCGCTACCGGGGGCGACGGCGACCGGGCGGGATCGGCCGGGACGACCGCCGCCGCGACGACCGGCTCTCGGCTCGACGCGCTCCGCGAGCGCGCGCCGGACACGCGCAACGAGGCCGAGGCGCTGCTGGACCGGCTCGTCCGTGAGAACCGCTTCACCATCGCGGTCGTCTTCCCGCTCGTCGGGGCGATCGCGCTCGTCGGCAGCGCCGAGGGGTGGGTGCCCGAGCCGTTCGCGTTCCACCCGTGGTTCGTGCTGTTCGGCGTGATCGTGATGCGCTCGCCGCTGGTCGTCGGCGTGCTGCCGACGATCGACCGCCGCGCGCTCGGCTGGATCGGCGTCCTAATGGCGTACACGTACCTCATCGAGTCGGTCGGCGTCGCCACCGGGTGGCCGTACGGGGAGTTCGCGTACACGGTCGACCTCGGACCGATGCTCGGCGGGGTCCCGGTCGCGCTTCCCGTCTTCTTCATCCCGCTCGTGATGAACGCCTACCTGCTGTGTCTGCTGCTGCTCGGCCCGCGCGCCGACAGCGTGTGGGTCCGGCTGGCGACGGTGATCCCGGTCGTCGTCGCGATGGACGTCGTGTTGGACCCCGGCGCAGTGTCGCTCGGCTTCTGGAACTTCGGCGGCGGACCGTTCTACGGCGTGCCCCTCTCGAACTACGCCGGGTGGGTGCTGTCGGCGATCGTCGCCGTCGTCACGCTCGACCGCGCCTTCGCGGCGGTCGGGATCCGCGACCGGCTGCGCGACTGCGAGTTCATGCTCGACGACATGGTGAGCTTCGTGATCCTCTGGGGCGGGATCAACGTCTGGTTCGGGAACCTCCTGCCCGCGGCGGTCGCGGCCGCGTTCGGCGTCGGCCTCGTCCGCGCCGACCGGTTCGACACGCGACTGTTCACGGAGTGGCGGCGATAGCGAGCGCCCGGGGCGAGCGCGGCGGCCGTGCGACGCCGCCCCACTCGGTGGCTCTTATATACCGGGAACTCGTTTGCTCGACCGTGACCGACGGCGGCAATCGCGGCGGGCGACCGAACCGGGAGGACCGACGGCGATGAGCGACCTCGCCATCGACTACGGCGACCACGAGCGCGTGTGCGAAGTCGTCGACCGGCTGATGTACTGCGCCGAACACGTCAGCGTCTCCTTCGACGGGTGGGAGGAACCGCACGTGAAGGGGCCGGGACTGTACTTCGCCGTCATCGGCGACAGCGACTACGGGGCGTACGCCGACCCGATGGGAGACAACCGCTGGCCCCGCGACACCGCCCCCTCCGTCTTCGACGGGGGCGCACTCGCGACGGCGGCGGAGTCGGTGAGCGTCGCGCAGGACGGCGGCGTCGTCGTCGCGGTCGACGGCGAGATCGAGGCCCAGATGGTCCGCTTCCGCGACCTGGGCACCCGCGACGAGGAGACCGATCTCGTCGACGACGTGAGCTACGAGCCGTGGATGGGGTCGCGGCACATGAGCGCCATCGAGACCTCGGTCCGCCCGGAGGTCGTGGCGACGGTGACGCTGAGCGAGGAGACCGGCCGCGTCAGCGTCTTCCGCGACGGCGAGGCGAACAGCATGCGGCGCGAGGAGATCGGCGGCCGCTGGCGCGGCGAGTAGCGCGCTTCGCGCCCGGCAGTTAGCACGGGCGCGGCGCTCCCGGAGTCCGGCCCCGAGGCCCCACGGTTAAACCTCGGCCGGGCGAACGACGACGCATGTACGACGAGATACTGGTTCCGACCGACGGGAGCGAGGCGGTCGACCGCGCGCTCGAACACGCGGTCCGGCTCGCGACGGACCACGACGCGACGCTCCACGCGCTGTACGTCGTCGACCGGCGGATCGCGGCCGCCAACTCGGGCGACCTCCACGACGAGGTCGTCGAGAACCTCGAATCGCAGGGCGAGGCCGCCGTCGCGGCGGTCGCCGACGCGGCCGCCGAGGCCGGGCTGGACGCCGAGACGCACGTCGCGCACGGGACGCCCGACACGGAGATCGTCGGGTACGCCGACGAGGCCGGTATCGACGTGATCGTGATGAGCCCGGAGGGGAAGTCGCCGCGCGAGCGGATTCGGTCGCTCGGGAGCGTCTCAGACCGCGTCGCCGACGACGCGTCGGTTCCGGTGTTCCTCATCAAGTGACCCGCCCCTCGGAGCGAGTCCGAT
>NZ_NEWJ01000101.1:0-8483 GCF_002135045.1 Halorubrum sp. SD683 | reverse complement strand
TGGAGCAGGCCGCTCGGACCTACGGCTTCCTCCGGTCACTGAACCTTACTGGGGCACCGATCCACAGTCTCGTGGACTGTATCGCTGTCAATGTATTCCGCTAGTTCCGCCAGTCTACCGAAGAGCGGGCTCGATAGAGCAGTAACCGGCCGTGATAAGCGGTGTATCCGCCGTTTAATTTGATGGTATCGGACTCAGTTTGTCGTGAGATAGGGAACCGAGCAAACTCTAGAGGACTTTGTGACACGACCGAAGTGTTTCGCAAACCGGGTGAGGAAGCGCTCAAAACCATCCTCGAAACTGTGCTGTGACTCACCAACAATCTACGCTACAAGAGCGATGTTACGACACGCTCACCGATTAGCTAAGCAAAGCCTCGCATTCACCAATTCTCAGGACGCTGGGCTACGGCTGGTAATGTTTGTGGTGAGCCTGCTGCTCCAGAATAGCTGGCGGTATCTTCACTGGAGGCACGTGGCGCCGCCCCCCCACGACGGGGCGCCGCCAGCTTCCACACCTTTCCCAAGCAGACTCAAATCCGGTGTGATCGACTGGTTTCACGATTTAATAGAGTAACAGCGTTTCTATCGAGTCAACACAGCACTCATGGCCGCCCCCAAGGGTGGACCATCCTGTCGGGACGGGGTTATCGGAGTGGGTCTCGTTTACACGCCGACAAGCAGTATCGACGCCGCGACCGCAGTCCCCACCCAGCCCGCGCCGACCCAAGTCAACACGGCGAACGCCTGTCGCGCGCCCTCGCGGCTCCACGCAGACTCGCCTCCGAGATGGCTTTGAACCGCCGACATCGAGTCGCCGAACCCGACCGCGCCGCCCCACGTCGCGACGCCGAAGCCGAACAGCAACACGCCGAGTGCGAACGAGGTGTCGGTCGCTCGCCGCGCCCCGGCGAATGGGAAGAGCGCGCTCGCGACGACGAGCCCGAGGAGGCTGCCGATGCAGACCCACCGCGCGACCGTCCGTCCGGACGGCCGTCCGTCGCGGTCAGTCAACGGTCTCTCGCATCCGGGGGTCGAGCGCGTCGCGCATCCCGTCACCGAGGAGGTTGAATCCGAGCACCGTCAGCGCGAGCAGCAGGCCGGGGAAGAAGGACCACCACCACGCCCCGGAGAACAGCCCGAACTCGACACCGTTCGAAAGCATCATGCCCCACGTTGGTTCCCCTGGACTGGCACCGAAGCCAAGGAACGACAGCGCGGCGATGTCGATGATCGCGAGCCCGTAATTGAGTGTCGACTGGACCGTTATCGGCGCGAGGCAGTTCGGGAGGACGTGACGAACGAGCAGCCGCGGGTCCGTCGCGCCCAGCGCCCGCGTGGCGTCGGTGTACTCGTCTTCGAGCACCTTCAGCGCGGCCCCGCGGACGACGCGGGCGAACCGGGGCGTGTAGACGAGCGTTAGCGCCCCGACGGCCCGCCACAGGCCCAGCTCTTCCGGGAAGATGGTGACGAGCGCGAGCGCTAAGAGCAGCGACGGGAACGACAGCAGGACGTCCATCGTCCGCATGATGACGTTGTCGGTCAGGTCACCGTAGTACGCGGCGACGATCCCCAGACTCACCCCGAGGAACGTCGACGCGACGACGGTGACCGTTCCGTAGAGGACCGCGTACCAGGCCCCGTACATCACGCGCGGGAAGATGTCGCGGGCCTGCCCGTCCGTGCCGAAGAGGTACTCCGAGCTGGGCGGGGATTCAGCGGGATTCGTCCCGAACTGGGTCGCCGTGAGCTCGCTGAGGTCGTAGGTGATCCGCGCGTAGACCGCGATCAGGACGACGCTCACGATGATGATGATCCCGGTGATCGCGAGTCGGTTCGAGGAGAGCTGCGAGAGGAACGGGCTCGCGCGCAGCCGCTCAACAATGCTTCGGTCGACGGCGCCGGTCTGTGTCTCTGTGCTCATTGTTCGATACGTGGATCGAGAACCGAGTAGGTGAGGTCAACGCCCAGGTTAACGAGCGTGTACAATACGGCGAAGACGAGGACGGTACCCTGGACGACAGGGTAGTCGCTACGGTTGATCGCGTCGACGAGCAGCGTGCCGATGCCGTTGATCTCGAAGACAGTCTCCGTGAGCACCGCGCCGCCGAGCAGCGATCCGAACTGGATGCCGACCACAGTGATGACGGGGATGAAGGCGTTGCGGAGGCCGTGTTTCATGACGGTGATCTTCGAGCCCTGTCCCTTCGCGCGCGCGGTTCGCATGTAATCTTGGCGGATCACCTCGACCATCGACGAGCGCATCATCCGCGAGAGCAGCGCCATCTGATAGATCCCGAGCACCACCACCGGCAAGAGGAGGTGAACGACCGCGGACTGGAACGCTGCGACGTTCCCCGCCAATAGCGTGTCGACGAGAATAAGCCCCGTGACCGGTTCAACGAAGTACTCGGAGCCGATTCGACCGCTGGTCGGGAGAAGCCCGAGGAACTGCGCGAAGAGCAGGATGAGCAGCGGACCGCTCCAGTAGATCGGGACGCTGATCCCGCTCAGCGCGCCAATGCGTGTGAGATGATCAGTCCACGTGTCCTGTTTGACCGCGCTGAGAATACCCAGCGGGAGCCCGAACAGGAGGCCAGCGAACTGTCCGAGCAACGCGAGTTCGATCGTGATCGGGAGGCGATCCGCGAGGATCTGGCTCACCGCCGCGCCCCGGTTCACCTGATAAGACTGGCCGAAGTCGAACGTCGCCACCTCGCCGAGGAAGCGAACGTACTGCTGCCAGAGCGGATCGTCGAGCCCCAAGTCCGAGCGGACCTGATTGACGAACTCCTGGCTCGCTCGGTCGCCGGCGATGACCACGGCGGGATCGCCCGGCGAGAGGTGGAGAATAGCGAAGACCACCGTCGCGACCCCGAACAGCACGGGGAACAGCATGAGCAGCCGTTTGAGGACGAAGCGTTTGGAGACCATTCAGAGAAATGGGCGCGTGGGACGGTCAAAAAGTCTGCGTTCGGCGCTAGTTACTCGAGCTCGACCTGTTCGAGGAACGGCCCGCCGATCGCGGCGACGCTGTAGTTGTTCACGCGGTTGGAGACGCCGCGAACCTCGTCGGCGTAGTCGAGGAACACCCACGGCGCCTCGTCGTGCGCAATCTGGGCGGCCTCTTGGTACAGCTCGGCGCGGTCCTCTTGATTCGTGGTCCGCTGGGCTTCCTCAACGACGCTCATGTACTCGCTGTTAGCCCACGCGGCGTTGTTCGAGGTGTTGAACCCCTCGGTGTCCCAGGAGACCCAGTCCTGCCCCTCCGGCACGTCGGTCTGCGGGTGGAGGAGGACGTAACAAAAGTTGTCGGGGTCTGCGTTGTCGGTGTACCAACCGGCGAGCGTCGCGTCGTGGCTCCCCTGGCTGGTGTACGTGAGGTAGTCGGAGAACTGCCGGTCGTCGATCGACACCTCGATGCCGACCTCGGCGAGGTTCGAACGGATCGTTTGCGCGGTCGGCAGCGGCGCCGGGTTGTACCCGCGGGGGTTCTGGAAAGTCGTCAGCGAGAACGAGAACCCGTCGCTGTAGCCGGCCTCATCGAGGAGGCTCTGCGCCTGTTCGGGATCGTACTCGTAGGGGCTGATGTCGTCGTTGTGCCCGAACAGCGCGGGCGGGATCGGCTGCTCGGCCTGCGTGGCGATCCCGGAGTAGATGTTCTCGACGATCGCCTGAGTGTCGATGGCGTAGCTGATCGCGCGGCGGACCCGGCGGTCGCGGAACGCCTCAACCCGCGAGAGGTTGAACGCCATGTAACCGATGTTGATCCCCGTCGCCGTTCGGCTCTCCGCGGTGTCGGACCCGTCGACGATCTGCATGCTGTCAGGGTCGAGCCCGTCGATGATGTCGAGTTCTTCCTCAACGAGCGCCTGCGCACGCGTGGAGTTCTGCCCGCGGGTGAGGAACAGCACCCGGTCGACGTTCGGGGCCTCGCCCCAGTAGTCGTCGAAGGTGGTGAGCCGGATGCGGTTGTTGGCGTCGTCGAGGGTCTCGAGCTGGAACGGGCCGGTCCCGACCATCTCCTCTCCGAGGTTCGTGTCGCCCTCGATCGCGTCCTGCGAGATGACGACGGCCGCGAACATCGCGAGGTTGCGGAGGAACGGTGCGTACGTCTGGGTCAGCGTGATCGAGAGTTCGTAGTCGCCCGGGGCCTCGATGCTGTCGATCCAGTTGCCGAGGGTGAACGGCCCGTAGACGGAGGAGTCCGCGAAGTGGTACTCGTAGTCGTCGTCGACGAACCGTCGGTACGTGGCGATGAAGTCGTCGGCGGTGAACTCCGACCCGTCGTGGAAGCTCACCCCCTCTCGTAGCGTGAGCGTCACCGAGTCGCCGTCAAGCGACCAGTCAGTGGCGAGCGACTCGACGAGCGACGCTTCGCCCGGTTGGAAGGCGATCAGCCCCTCGTACGCCTGATTGGTGACCTTCGCGACCTCACCGCTGGTCGTGTTCTGCGGGTCGAGGGTACTGGAGTGAGCACCGCGGCCGTAGCGGAGCGAGGTCGTGTCGTCGCCGCCGTTGTCGTCGCCGCCGTCGCTACCGTCGCCGCCGTCGCTACCGTCGCCGCCGTCGCCACCGTCGCCGCCACACCCGGCAAGAGAGGCGACCGATGCCGTCGCTACCGTCGCGCCGCCCGCTCGTTGTAAGAAGCTGCGTCGTGACGTACCTGTGGTATCAGGACACATACATCGGCATATATGAGCTAGGTAAATAATTCTGGTGGAGCGACAGGACAAAATCGCGTCATAAGCTCCGGCTGAGTGGTCCTGTAGTCACTTGTCAACAGGTCACTCATCGTATAGATGGCACGCAGCGGGATGACCGCTCTCACCGAGTTCGGGGTTGTCTCGTTCACAGACGCTCTCGAACGTCTCGCAGAGTGTGGCCTCTGCCTGGTCCCACCGGTCGTGTTTGATCTGTTCGAAGGACTCGGCCACGACCGCTCGCGCCTCCCCCGAGAGCGGACCGTCGAAGAAGTACTCGAAGAGCGTCGGATGTTCGCCGCCGTCGGCGACGGCGGTCCGCGCCGACTCGTCTTCGATTCGGACCTCCGACTCGATGGCGTCGAGGTCGATGTCTCTCGCTTCTAACCGCTGTCGGTAGAACATTACCTCGCGATAGCGCTCCTGGTTGATGTCTAGGTTTTCCGGCGGGATGACCGATGGACAGCGGGTGCGGAACCGACAGCCGGAGGGTGGGTTGATCGGTGACGGGACATCCCCTTTAAGAATCGTTCGATCGTCTGTGTCGGCGAGGGGGTCGGGCTCCGGGATCGCGGACAGGAGCGCTCTAGTGTATGGGTGTTTCGGCGTCTCGAACAGTTCGTCCGTCTCGGCGACCTCAACTATCTCGCCAAGGTACATCACCGCCACCCGGTCGGAGATGTGGCGGACAACGCTCAGGTCGTGGGCGATGAACAGGAAGGTGAGCCCGAACTCCTCTTGGAGGTCCTCCAGCAGGTTAATGATCTGCGCCTGAACGGACACATCAAGCGCCGACACCGGCTCGTCGGCGACGATGAAGTCGGGATCCACCGCTAGGGATCGCGCGATGCCGACCCGCTGACGCTGACCGCCGGAAAGCTCGTGTGGGTATCGGCCGAATTGGCCGCGCTCTAACCCGACCGCGTCCATCAGCTCGAAGACGCGCTCGCGGTGGCGTCCCTCGGCGAGGCCGTGAATCTTCAGCGGTTCCATGATCGTCTGGCCGGCTGTCATCCGCGGGTCGAGGCTCGACATCGGATCTTGGAACACCATCTGCATGTCTTTCCGGCGCTTACGCAGATCCGATTTCGAGAGCGATCCGAGGTCCTCACCAGCGAACACGACCCTCCCGTCGGTCGGCGGGTCCAGGTGGAGGATCGCTTGTCCCGCTGTGGACTTCCCGCAACCGGACTCGCCGACGAGTCCCAGCGTCTCCCGCTCGTGGACATCGAGATCGATCCCGTCGACGGCCCTGACGCTCGAGTCACCGCCGCCGAACATCCGGTCGAGCGCGCCATCCTCCTGTTGGTAGTACTTCCGCATCTCGCGGATCTTGACAAGCGGGTCGCCGATGGCAGATCTGGAACCAGCGGCGGGTTCGTCGGTCCCGTACATATCCTTATCAAACTCGTCGTGGACGCATTTCGACCGGTGGTCGACATCGTTCGGGCCGTGCTGGAGATATGGAATCTCCCCCTCGCGGCACTGGGGTTCGGCCCAGGGACAGCGCGGCGCGAAATGGCACCCGTCGGGCATGCCGATCAGGTCAGGAACGTTCCCCTCAATCGGTGTCAGTCGCTCTTTTTCTTCGGTGGGGATCGATTCGAGCAGCGTGTAGGTGTAGGGATGGCTGGGATTGGAGAAGATCTCTTCTACGGGGCCTTCCTCGACAATCTCGCCGGCGTACATTACGGCCACGCGGTCACAGGTTTCGGCCACGACGCCGAGGTCGTGGGTGATCATCAAGACTGACATCCCGAACTCTTCTTGGAGGTCGTCGATCAGATCGAGGATCTGCGCCTGAATCGTCACGTCGAGTGCGGTCGTCGGTTCGTCGGCGATGAGGAGGTTCGGCCGGCAGGCTAAGGCGATAGCGACGAGCACGCGCTGGCGCATCCCTCCGGAGAACTCGTGTGGATAGTCTTCCAAGCGCTGTTTCGCTTCCGGAATGCCGACCGCCTGAAGCATCCTGACAACTTCGTCCATCACCTCTTCTTCACCGTCTCGACCTCCGAATTTCGGAAGGATCTCGCGGACCCCATTGAGCCACGAGTCGTGTTTTTGACCGCCGTACCGGTGGAGCCGCAGTGACTCGGCGATCTGCTCGCCGACGGTGACCGCCGGGTTGAGAGAGGTCATCGGGTCTTGGAAGATCATCCCCATCTCGCCGCCGCGGATCCGGCGGACGGCCGCCTCGGGGGCTGCCGTCACGTCGATTATTCCCTCGTCGATATCAACATCGCTCGGCTTCGCGCCGGCGCGGATCCGCTCTCGGGCGTCGGCATCGAGGAACACGAAGCCGTCGACGGCGTCGGCGAGTGCGGCCTCAAGATCGTCACCGACGGTCTTCGGGTCGGCGTCGGTTTTGAGACGCTCTGCGGCAGTTCTGAGGTGGCTCGCAAGGTCGTCTGGGTCCGCTTCGGCGGCGATGTCATCGACCATTCCGCGAAGCTCAGCAGGGGTGTCGGGAACGCGCCGTCCGGCGCGAAGCCCGCTGCTCACAGCCGCGATCGCATCGATCAGCCCGGACGGGTACGGAACGTACGCATCGTCGAACTCGTTGAGGAGGGAGGTTGCGAGCCCCGGATCCGCGAGGGTGATCCGGCCACCGACGATGTCGCCGGGGTCGTCGACGAGGTCCATCGCAGAGAGGGCGGTGACGCTCTTTCCGGAACCCGACTCACCCACGAGGCCGACGGTCTCTCCGTGCTCAATCGAGAGGTCAATACCGTCGACGGCCTTGACCGCGCCCCGTTCGGTTCTGAACTGAGTTTGGAGCGCGGAAAGCGAGAGCAGATCGGTCACTATCGGCGGTAGCGAGCCTCACGGAGATATATCTTGGGGACAGTGAAATCATTTATACGGCTACCCCAGCGTCTGCTGGTATGAACGAACCCGCAGGCGGCGACGTGCCCACGAACGTACAGGCGGGAGATGGATGGTCCGCCGTCATCGAGGACATGGAAGCGACCGCGACGAAGTACCGAGAGCGCGGGTGGACGACGCTCGAACTCCATCCCGGCGATTCAGTCTTGGTCGACTCGGACCGTCGGACCGGCCTTGACGTCGTCCTCCCCGGCTCGGAGTTCGAGGAGCTAGAGTCGCTCGTCGACGACCAACAGTTTCGAGACGTCGAGGTGTTCCGGGCGGAGGGAAACGAACTGGTCTACGTGCTGGTCGTCGAAATTGCGCCCGAGAGCGAAACGGCTGTCTTCGTCCCCGCGTACTACGATCCGAGCCAGGCAGCGGAGAAACTCGAATCGATCAGAGAGGCGGGGGCCGTGCGCCTCTTCTGCCGTCGATTGAACGACGACACAGTCCGGTTCGTCCATGACGATCCGACGCCGTTCCTCCCGGAGCCTGTCGAGTGAGCGGCCTCCCGTAACCTCAACGGGGCCCGAGAGCGGTGCGTGCTCGAACGTCGGGCGAACAACAGATTCGACGACAGTAGTCTTGTGGTATTCAAACAATTGGTCGTGTCGCAAAGTCCTCTAGAGTTTGCTCGGTTCCCTATCTCACGACAAACTGAGTCCGATTCCATCAAATTAAACGGAGGATACACCGCTTATCACGGCCGATTACTGCTTTATCGAGCCACAGAAGATATTACAGTAAATATTACCGTAACGAGATTAAACGGCTTTGCGACGCGATCAAATAATCAGTGACTCCTGCAGAGGTTGCGTCACTGGCGACGGTTTCACTCCCTTTGCCAGTAAACAGAATAAACGGTAGATCAGGCCACTCCTCACGAACAGCTCGGAGGAACTCAACGCCGTTC
>NZ_NEWJ01000100.1:0-8396 GCF_002135045.1 Halorubrum sp. SD683 | reverse complement strand
GATCACGGTCATCGCGTCCGGCAGCCCCCGCTCGACGCCTCGGACCTCGGACAGCACCGCGCGGCGGGGTCGCGCGAGGACGAACAGCGCGCTCCCGACTCCGACGCCGACCCCCGCGACCGGCCACGCCCACGGCGCGACGACTCGCGCGGCGGCGGCGGCCGCGGCCGCACCGAGGGCGCAGCCGACGACCAACGCGTGGCCGCGTCGGTCCGGCACGTCGGGATGGTCTCCGCCGATCTGCGGCGGCGGAAACGCCACCAGGCGACGGGAGAGCAGCCACGCCGAGGCGGCCACCAGCCCGCCCGGAAGCGCGATCAGGTACAGGCCGGCGACGAGTCCGGAACCCACCGCGACGCCGGCGGCGGCGCCCGCGGGAAGGAGCGCGATGAGTGCCAGCGGGAGCAGCACGCCGAACGCGTACAGCGCCGAGACCGGCCCGCGGACGGAGCCGACGAACGACGCGAGCCGATCGGTCGTCCCCGAAAGCGTCGCGTCGAGGGCGCGGTCGAGGCACCGCCCGCGGCGCTCCGGCGGCGCGGTCGCCGCGGTCCGGACCAGCGCGGCGGCGCGGTCTATCGCCGGGAACCACGGAGTCCACTCGCGAGCGAACGCTCGAAGGCCGCTCGTCGGCCCGTCCGCACAGCCCCGTTCGTGGCGGGAGAGAGCCGCGGCCAACGGTCCCTCTCCCGTCCGGCCGGCGAACCGCACCGCACGCTCTGTCGAGGGATCGAGCCGCATCCGCAACACGAGCCGCCCGACGAGCCCCGGCGCCGCGCCCAGCGCCCGCGTCCGCCGGAGCGACGCGAGCCACACCGGCGCCCGGTGGACCGCGTGTACGCCGCTGACGGCGGCGGCCAGTCCGGCCGGCGCGGCGACGACCGCGCCGGCAGCGAGCGCCGCGGCCGCGGCGACAACCGCCCCGACGACGACGCCGGCCCGGTACCCGATCGCCACGACGCGCTCCGCGGAAACGCCCCAGCCGAGAAACGCGACGGCCCGCCGCAGTTCTTTCGAGGCGGTCGCGTCGTCTTCTCCGTCGACACGAGCCGATCGCTCGGTCGGTTTCGACCGGTCCTCGTTCATGCGCCGCCTCCGTGCTTCACTCCTCCCTCGCGTGGTCGATCGGCCGGGGCTCCCACGTCTCCGCTCGGATCGCCGGATACGTCTCCCCTGACGTACCGCGCCGGCGAAACGCGTCCCGCCCGAACCGCCTCGCGGATCCGGTCGCTCCGCCGATCGATGACCTCCCGAACCGCCGCGTACGATTCGTTCGTCCCCCCGAGCGCCTCGACGAGTCGACTCTCACCGCGGTCGATCCGACCCGTGCCGACGAGTCCCCGTTCGGTCCGCTCGAACAGCGGATCGAAGCTCACGCCGCCGTCGCGGTCGCCGACCTCGACGATCGACTCCACGCGGTGGTCGTCGAGCACGGCGATCAGATCGGTCGCGGCGAACGACGAGCGGGGGACGCCGAGGTCGGTGACGACGCGTTCCTCCACCCCGGCCGGGTCTTCGCCGTGAATCGTCCCCAGCACCGTCTCGCCGGCGGCACCGACACGCATCGCCTCGTACAGCGCCTGCGCCTCCTCGCCGCGCACCTCGCCGACGCTTATCGCGCCGCCGCCCATCCGGAGCGCCGTCCGAACGGCGTCCGCCGGGGCGAGTTCGGCCCCGTCACCGACGCAGAGTCGCTGCGCGTCTCGCCCGGCGTCCGCGAGGGCGTCTACCGGGAGTTCCGGCGTGTCCTCGATTGCGATCGCCCTCGTTTCCGCGGGCAATTCCCACAGCAGTGAGCCGAGCGCGGTCGTCTTCCCGGCTGCCCGGCCGCCCGCGATAAGCCCCGCTACCCCGCGTTCGACGGCCACCGACAACAGCCCGGCCGCCGCGGGCGTGAGGGTGTCGACGGACACCAGTCGCGCGAGCGTCCACGCCTCCGGATCCCCGCGTCGGAACGTGAACGAGAGCCCGTCGCTGGCTGGGGCCGTGACCGCGGCGACCCTGACCCGACCGGTTTCGGACTCGATCGTCGCGTCGAGCGTCGGCGTGGCCCGCGAGAACGCCCGACCGCTCGACCGGCGGAGCCGCGACGCGAGCGTGGCGGCCCCTTCCGGGGGGAGCCGCACGTTCGTCCGGCACCGCTCCCCGTCGAGCACGACGCGGAGCGGGTTCTCCGCGACCGGCGCCGTCACCGTCGCGTCGCTCACTCTCTCGTCGGCGAAGACGTGTTCGAACACGCCGTAGCCGTGCGTGTGTCGGCGCAGGATCTCCGTCAGATCGGCGACCGGGTCGCCGTCTTCCGCCGCCGCCCGCACCGCTCGTCCGGGGGCCCTGTCGCCGCCGCGGGGGTCGTCGAGCAGCCGGTCTCGCGCCGCGGCCAGCGTCGCTACGGCGTCGGCGTCCAGATCGACCGTCGGCGGCGTGAGGTGGTACGTCCTGAGGGAGTCGTCGCCGTCGTAGAGCCGGACCGTCGCCCCGGTCGGCACCGTCCAGCGATCGACCAGCGTCGCACCCGGCGGCGGCGAGGCCGCGACCCGTGCGGTCGCGGCCGTCGGACCGACGTGGGCCCGCAGGCGATCGCTCAGAACGCTGTCGCTCTCGGGCCAGTTCTCGCCGCCGCCGAGATCCTCCGCGGCCGACAGCAGCCCCGTTTCGGCCGCGATGCGCTTCGTAGGGCCCGCCCGCCCGGCGGCCTCTACCGCGGCGCCGAGCGGGTCGCGGAGGACTCGTTCGGCGAGCCGCTCCTCACGGAACCCGACCCGCTCGCGGAACCGTCCGGCGGCGGTCAGGAGGTCGGCCGCGCGGTCGGCGTACGACCGCTCGCGGCCGCGGTGTCGTGTCCTGATCACGTCGGCGTCGTGGTCGCCGAGCGCCTCCACGACGGTCGCAAGACAGTCGGCGCTCGCGGCGAGGTCGCCGCGTCCGGGACACGCGCCGGCGTCGACGTCGAGTATAACCCTGTCCTCGACGCCAGTTCCCACGGGCTCGCGAAACGCCGGCTCGCACCGACACTCGTCGCGGTCCTCGTCGACCCACGGGAGCGCTCGGAGCGGCGTCTCGCCGGCCCCGTCGGCGAGTTGATCGGTGATACCGAGGTTCATGACGGGCGTGCCCGCGGTTTGTTATATAAGTCGTCGGCCGTCCCGCCGTTCCGTTCCGCCGCGTCTCGAAACGATCCGCGTCGTCCCGGTCTGCCCTGTCGTAATCTATTCTGTCCCGCGCCGTCGCGTCCCTCCGCCCCGGTCTACCCCGCTCGGTTGATCCGGACCGTCGGCCCCTCGTCGTCGACGTACCGGAGCCGAATGCGGTTCGTCCCGCCCGGGCGAAGTTCGATCGGTCCGCCGCCGAGATCGACAGTCACCTCCACCGGTCCCGTTCCGACGCGGACCGTGCGCTTCGGCCGGTCCTCGACGCGGTACGCGAGCACGACGCCGCCCGGCCTGTCCGGCGGCTCGACGAGCGCGACGCGGTCGACCTCCGCCGCGGCGAACCCAGTCGGGACCCGGAAACGCACCGTCGCCTGCGCCGCCAGGGCGGGGTCGTCTACGGGCGACGATCCGGCGACTACGCCGCCGATCGCCCGCTCCAGACGGTCTGCCTCGGCGCCGATCCGGTCCGCCGTCGTCGCGGTCCGGGCCGTCTCGATCGCGGGCATCGACGCCGTCAGCAGCGCGACTGCCACGAGGACGGTGAGGGCCACGCGGATCACGGCTCGCTCACAGCGACTCCCGGAGGCGGTCGAGCGCGTCCGTCGCCCACGCCCCGCCGTCGCCGTCCCCGGCGGCCTCGTCGGTTCCGCTGCCGCCGGTACGCGGTCCGGACCGCGAGCGATCGTCCGGCAGGGCGGCGTCGAGGGCGCCCTCCGACGGAACGGTGTCGTCGGCCCGCTGCCCGTCGCTCGCGCTGCTCTCGCGGCCGACACTGCCGCCGCTCCGTTCGTTCTCTCGCCCGGCCTCGGTCGCTCTCGCGAGCGCGAGGTCGGCCCGGCGCTCGACCTCGCGGTTGACGGCCCGGATCGCTCCGGCGTAGCCGCGGACCGCCTGCGTCGCCGCCTCCAACTCCGCGACGCGCTCCTCGAGGTCGTCGAGCCGCGACTCGAGTCGCTCGCGCTCGGCCGTCGCCTCTGCGTCCGCGGCGGCGTCGACCGGCCGCGCCTCGCTCCCGGTCACCGCGCGCTCGACGGCGCGGAGCCGAGACTCGATCCGGTCGTCCGGTCCGTCCGCTCCCGTCGGCGTCGCGTCCGTTTCCGCGTCCGTCGGCTCCGCGCCCCGCGCGTGATCGGTCATGCGGCCTGTTGCCCACGGTCTCACTCTTAAACGTCGGGGAAAGGATATTATCGGGGGAACCGGTACGTCTGGGCATGAAAGCAGTCCTCCTCGGCGTCGGACAGGCGGGCGGTAAGCTCACGACCGCCCTCGCGGAGTTCGACGCCGACGCCGGCTACGGCGCGGTCCTCGACGCGATCGCTGTCAACACCGCCGCGGCCGACCTCGACCCCCTCCCGCTCGAAACGGTCCTCGTCGGGCAGTCGCGCGTCAACGGTCACGGCGTCGGCGGCGACAACGAACTCGGCGCCGAAGTGATGGACGAAGACGCGGTCGAGGTGTTGGACGCGCTCGCCCCGAAGGTCACCGCGGAGGCCGAGGCGGTCTTCGTCGTGGCCGGCCTCGGCGGCGGGACGGGCTCCGGCGGCGCGCCGGTCCTCGTCCGCGAGCTGAACCGGGTGTACGACGTACCTGTGTACGCCATCGGCGTCCTCCCCGGTCGCGACGAGGGGACGATGTATCAGGTGAACGCCGGCCGGTCGCTCAAGACGCTGGTCCGCGAGTCAGACGCGACGATCCTGCTCGACAACGACGCGTGGCGCTCGGCGGGCGAGTCCGTCGAGGGCGGCTACGAGGCGATCAACGCCTCGATGGCGAAGCGGATCGGGCTCGTCCTCGCCGCCGGCGAGGCGGTCGAGGGCGTCGCCGAGTCCGTCGTCGACACGAGCGAGGTGATCAACACGCTCCGGGCGGGCGGGATGGCCGCGGTCGGGTTCGCGTCGGCGCCCGCCGCCGAGGACCCGCAAGAGAACGTCAACACCGTGACGAGCGCGGTCCGGAGTTCGGTGATGACCGGGCTGTCGCTGCCGAGCGCCACCGACGCCGACGCCGCCCTCGTCGCGGTCGCCGGCGACCCGGACCGGATCTCCCGGAAGGGCGCGGAGAAGGCGCGGAAGTGGCTTCAGGAGGAGACGGGGTCGATGCAGGTCCGCGGCGGCGACTTCCCGCTCGACTCCGACCGGATCGCCGCCTTGGTCCTCCTCGCGGGGGTCGAGCGCTCGCAGCGCGTCGAGGCGTTCTTGGAGCGCGCTCGGCAGGCGGTCCGCGACGAGCGCGAGGAGAAGCCCGACCCGGCGGCCGCGTTCGAGAACGACGAGATCGACGACCTGCTGTGAGGCCCCCGCCCTCCCGCGCGGCGCGGCTCGGGGCTTCGGGGCGGGATAGCTTCCGCACCTTTTTGTTCTCGCCCGGTGGAGTCTCGGCCGATGACTAACCCGTGGGACGACTGGGACCACGTGCTGAAGGTCGACCCCGACAAGGACCTCCGGGCGGGCGAGACCTTCGAGGACGTCTGCCGGACCGGGACGGACGCGATCGAGATCGGTGGGACCCTCGACGTCACCGCGGAGAAGATGACCCGCGTGGTCGACGCCGCCGCGGAGTACGACGTGCCGCTGTACCAGGAGCCGTCGAATCCGGGAGTCGTGATCGACTCGCCGGCGCTCGACGGCTACCTGATCCCGACCGTCTTCAACGCCGGCGGCCCCTTCTGGATAACCGGCGCCCACAAGGAGTGGGTCCGGATCGACGACCTCGACTGGACCCGGACCCACACCGAGGCGTACATCGTGTTGAACCCGGAGGCGTCGGTCGCCCAGCTGACGGAGGCCGACTGCGACCTCAGCGCCGACGACGTGGCGGCCTACGCGAAGGTCGCGGAGCGCATGTTCGGCCAGGAGATCGTCTACGTCGAGTACTCGGGCACGTTCGGCGACACGGAGAAGGTCGCGGCCGCTCACGACGCCTTAGACGACGCCACGCTCTTTTACGGCGGCGGCATCCACGACTACGAGTCGGCCAACGAGATGGCCGCTCACAGCGACGTGATCGTCGTCGGCGACCTGCTCCACGACGAGGGCGTCGACGCCGTCCGCGAGACGGTGAAGGGCGCGAAGGACGCAGGGGACTGAGGGGGACGGGTCGGTCCGTCGCCAGTTAGTCGGCCGCCTACCCGTCCAGCATGTTCTCGACGTACTTCGCGATCACGTCCACCTCCAGGTGCACCGGGTCGCCGACCGACTTCTCCGAGAGCGTCGTCAGGTCGTAGGTCGTCGGGATGACCGCCACGTCGAACTCGCCCGCGCGCTTCTCGGCGACCGTCAGCGAGATGCCGTCGAGCGTCACGGACCCCTTGTCGACGAGGTAGTCGCCGTGTCCCTCCGGAGTCGCGAACGTGAACCGCCAGTCTTCGCCGACGCGCTCGATTCCCGTCACCTCGGCGACGGTGTCGACGTGTCCCTGGACCACGTGGCCGTCGAACCGCCCGTCGGCGGGCATCGCGCGCTCGACGTTGACGACGTCTCCCACCTCGATCCCGCCGAGGTACGTCTTCGCGACCGTCTCGCTCGCGAGGAACACCGAGAACCAGTCGCCGCCGTCGGTCGTGCCGCCGTCGTCGCTCCCGTGTTCCTCGACGGTCAGACAGACGCCGCTCACGCTTATCGACTGGCCGTGGTGGAGGTCGTCGAATCCGTCGACGCCGATCCGAAGCCGGAGGCCGTCGTCGGTCTCGGTCCGCTCGCGGACCGTACCGGTGCCCTCGACGATGCCGGTGAACATACCGGAACTGGGGGCGGGCGACGGATATCGGTTCTGGGTCCGGCCGGGATCTGGGAGTTCGACCGCCCGTCGTCGCGGCCGGGCCCCTTTTGCCCCCCGGGGATCAACGGAGGGTCGATGCGACTCGGAGTGCTGGACATGATCGGGCTGGCGGCGTCGCTCGTCTTCGCGCTCCCGCTCGCGAACTACGCCGTCGTCCGCCTGTTCGCCGGCGAGGTCGCGCTCGGCGCCGGCCTGCTCGTCGTCGCCGCCGCGATGGTCGTCCTCCCGCAGTACTTCCTCGACCCCGCCACCATACTCCGACGGCTGCTCTCGGGACTGTTACCGCGACAGCTTCGTGGAGACGACGACGCCGCCGGCTCCGAGGGCGATTCGGTCGAAAAGTGACTCGGCTCGGCTCTCACTCCCGCCGCCGGGCAACGATCGCGACGACGAGCACAGCGAGCCCGCCGGCGACGACCCCGAACCCGGGCGCTTCGAGGCCGAGGACGCCGTCGCGTTCCTCGACGCCGATCTCCTCGTCGACGACGAGTACCTCGCGCGCGCCCGACTCGTTGACCGCCTCGTTCCCGCGGACGGTCAGCGTCGCGCGGTCTCCGTGGGTCGTCCGACGCAGATCGAAGACCGCGCTAGCCGTCCCGTTCTCGACCGTCGCCGCTTCGGTCATGAGGAAGCTCGGGCTCGCGTCGCCGTCAGAGCGGATCCGGAGGGTCACGGTCTCGCCGTCCTCGGCGGTCACCGGAACGCTCAGCTCGGTCTCCGCCGGGGCGACGACGAGATCGGCCGCCTCGATGTCCGCCTCGGTGACCGTGACGGCCTCGGCCGACTCGCCGTCGGTCGCGCCGTCCCCGCCGCTTCCGTCGCCCCCGCTTTCGTCGCCCGTTCGGTCTTCGACGACGAGCGTGGCGACGTCCGCGGGGTCGCCGCCGACGAACAGTTCCGCGTCGTAGCTTCCGGGAGCGATCGCCTCGCTCAGGGTCGTCTCGTAGTCGATCTCCACCGCGCCGCCGTCGGCGGCGGTCAGCGGGGCGCCGCTCCCGCCGGTTTCGGCGTGGGTGAAGACGAGCGTCGTGACGCCGTCGCCGTCCGGCGTCACCGTGGCGCGGAGTTCGTATCCGACCTCCTCCTCGTTGCCGACGACGACCTCGAACGCGTCGACGCCGTCGGTCTCGACGGTGAACTCGGCGCTCCCGTCCTCGCTTACGGTGACGACGCCCGCGCCGAGTTCGGCGGTTCCGTCGGCGGCCGCAACGCCGCTCCCGGCGACGACGACCCCGACGAGCGCCGTCGCGGCCACGAGAACCGCCACCGCCGTCGAACATCTACGCCTCGCGATACGCCAGACCGATTCGGACCCGGCGGTGGCGCCGGATCCGACGGAGGGCTCGGATCGCATGCGTATCGGGCTTCGGCGGGAGTCTCAAAAGGCGCGCCGATAGCGCAAAGACCGGTCGTAGCTACCCGCCGCTCACTCTCGCTCGCGCGGCGCGATGCCGAACGGATGCTCCGCCA